>CABSMZ010000129.1 GCA_902478875.1 uncultured Collinsella sp. | reverse complement strand
TACACTCTCTCCGTCGTCGGCAGCGTCAGATGTGTATAAGAGACAGGAATAAGGATGTGGCACGCCGCACCTTTGCGGGGCTTCGTGAGCTGAGGGATGAGCTGGAGGCGGCGCATCCCGATTTGAACCTGCCTGAGCTTTCCTGCGGCATGAGCGAGGACTTTGAGCCTGCCCTTGAGGAGGGCTCTACGCTCGTTCGCCTGGGCAGGGTAGTATTTAGCCCGGAGTTTGCAGTAAAATAAGGCTCTGAAGTGCGCACTGATTATCGGGGCGCCTGCACTAAACCGCGAGAGGACACAACCATGGGCTTCCTTGACGAGATTAAAAATAAGATTCACCTGGGCGGCCAGCAGGGTTACGACCAGGGTTATGGCCAGGACGACGACTACGGCTACGATGACGGCTATGACGATGGTTATCAGGGCAACGGCTACAGCGGTGCTTCGGGCGAGGGCTTCTACACCCAAGACGAGCCGAGCAACGGCCTGCTTGGTCAGACGCGCCGTGGTGAAGCTGAGTCGGTTGCCGTGTATACGCGCTCCGGTCAGCTGGTCGGCGATGACTCCCGCCATGCCACGACGTATAACCCGCCTTCGCGCTCGCAGGACAGCGTTGCGAGCGGTTATCGTCCTGGTGCCTATGACACGCCGTCGAGCTACGCCGAGAACACCCGCGCCCGTGCCGCCGCTGCGCCCGCGCCTGCGCCGAGCGATGCCTCGGCCTATGCGAGCAATATCATCAACGCCACGCCGCAGCTGCCGGCCTATGTCCTGCGCCCCGAGAGCTATGACGACGTGGAGACCGTGGTACGCCGCGTTCGCACCAAGCAGCCTGTCGCACTGATTTTTGTGGGCGTACGCACCGAAGTTGCCAAGCGCGTCTTGGACTTCTCTTACGGCTTTGCCTGCGGTCTGGGCGCCACGGTCAAGGAGGTGGGCGACCGCGTGTTCATGGTGCTGCCCGCCGGTTGCGAGGTCAAAGATTCCGATCTCAAGAAGCTTCGTGCCGACGGCTACCTTAAGTAAAGACAAGACGAGGAGATTCCCATCAACATCTACACTATCGTCCAGCTGGTCAACACGCTGTTCAACTTCTATTCCACGCTCATTGTCGTCTACTGCTTTATGACGTGGATTCCCATGAAGCAGGGTGGTTTGCTTCAGGATATTGCCGCGGTGCTTGATAGCGTGTGCGGTCCGTGGCTCAACCTGTTCCGTCGTTTCATCCCGCCGATGGGCGGTATCGATTTTTCGCCGGTCGTTGCGATTATTGCGTTACAGTTGGTGCAGAGGCTGGTTCTGCAGCTTCTTATAGGTATACTCGTGTAGAACTGACTTAGTAACTTACGTCGGGCGTGTAGCGCCGAGGCGATGAAAAAGGAGACTTGTTATGGCTATTACCCCTGCAGACATCCAGGCTCAGACTTTCTCTGAGGCCAAGCGTGGCTACGATCCTGCCGAGGTCGACGTCTTCTTGGAGACACTGTCCTCCGAGGTTGACGCTATGCTCGCTAAGATCGTCGACCTTAAGGGTCGTCTGACTGCTACCGAGCAGCAGCTTGCCGATGCGCAGGCTCAGCTTGCCCAGGCTCAGGATGCCACCGCCCAAGCCGTTCCTGCCGCCCCCGTGGCTGCTCCCGCCCCTGACTTCTCCGCTCAGGAGCGCCAGATTTCCGCTGCCCTGATCGCTGCCCAGCAGACCGCTGAGACCATCGTCAACGATGCCAACGAGAACGCTGAGCGTATCCGCAACGAGGCTGACGCCAAGGCCCGCGAGGTTATCCGCCAGGCTCTGACCGAGAAGCAGGCCGAGCTCGAGGAGATCGATCGTCTCAAGGCTTCCCGTGAGGAGTTCAAGGCAGAGTATCTCAAGCTCATCCAGCACTTCATGGACGATGCCCAGAATTCCTTCCCGGCCGATCTGATGGCCTCCACGCCGGTCGGTTCTGCCGCTTCTCCTGCAGTGACTGTTCCCGCCGAGCCGCTGCCCGTCGCTGACCCGGTTGTCCCCGTGGCCGATCCCTTCGCCCCGATCGACAACTTTGCTGCCGACGACCTGGACTAACATTCGGCCTACAATTTAGTGCCTAGAAAGGACCCGCAGCTTGCGGGTCCTTTTTTATGACTGTGCAGGGGCGCGCAACATAAAAAACCGAGCCCTGCACATTGTGGCGCAGAACTCGGCGAATGGGTGAGCGGTAAAAGGTAGGTTTTAGGGCATGTGCCAAAAAACTACTTGAGGAGGAAGTTGGGGAGGGGAATGGTACGGGCCTCGCGATGCTCGGGATCGGCGATGTGGTCGGCGGGATAGCCACAGACGAGCATGTGATAGGGATAGACGCCCTTGGGCAGATTGAACTGCTCCTGTGCCACCTCAGGCTTAAAATGGCATACCCAGCACGTTCCCAGGCCCTGCTCGGTGGCCTCCATCATCATCTGGTCGCACACGATGGACGTATCGATTTCACTGGAATTCATCTGGTCATACGGGCGTACCCAAGCATCATCGGTAACGCTGCAAATAAGGAAGACAAGCGGAGCTCCAAAGATAGACCCATCACGAGCAAACCGAGGCTGACAAGCAGCAGCCTTCTCCAACAGCTCAGGCGTATCCAGCACCATCACACGGGCTGGATGATTATTACAAGCAGAAGGAGCAATACGCCCAGCCTCAACAATGGCATCCACCACAGCTTGCTCAACAGAACGATTCTCAAACTCGCGACAAGAATACCGAGACCGAGCCAGATCCAAATAAGACATACAAGCCCTCCAACAATTAAAAATCAAACAAACCCAAAGTAACCCAAACAGTACCCAAAGCAGCAATCAGCCAAACGCTCATCAAGGGCCAAAGTGTCCGAACGGGTACCATAGGTCCCTTCAGCCAAACCCCCATCGCGCTAAATCTATCAGCCAAAGTTCCCAATGGTGGTGCATAAGGGAGCGGGCCCGGCCACTAATAACCTTGAACGACTCTGCTTGCAGCCGGAGTGAAAAAGGTTATTAGTGGCCGGGCCCGCGACCGGTGGGACATGTACCCCCAATTAACTGTTCTTCATGACGATCGAATCCACGACATCGGCCACATTCTCGCAGCAGTCGGCGCAGTACTCCAGGAAGGCGTACACGTCACGCCAGGCGATAACCTCGAGCGGGTCCTTGCCGTTAACGTGCAGGTTACGCATGGCGTTGATATAGAGCTCGTCGGCCTCGGACTCGATGGTGTTGATCTGGATGACGAGCTCGCGCAGCGTCTTGGACTTGCGGTAGTTGGGCAGCTCGACCATCAGGTCCTTCATGGCGCGGCAGGCGTCGGTCACCTTGTGGGCGATGACGATGGCGTCGGGATGGATGCTCTGGATGTTGGTGAAGTAGACGCGCTGCACGACGCCCTCGATACGGTCGAGCACGGTGTCGAGCGAGCAGCTCATCAGATCCAGGTCCTCGCGCTCAAGCGGGGTGATAAAGGCCGTGAGCAGGGCGTCCTCAAGCTCATGGTGCTTCTTGTCGGCCGCATGCTCGATCGCGTGCATCTTGTCGAGCATATCGTGAATCTTCGCGGGATCGAAGTTCTCGAAAATCTTGGTAAGCAGCTCGGCGGCCTGGACGGCAAGGTCGGCGCAGGCGACGTAGTTGTCAAAGTAGAATGAATCGGGTTTCTTTGCCATGAGTGGGTCCTTTCGAGGCGAAGACGGGTGGGCGAAGTTTTGCGGTCCGGATGGACGCTCGGTGTGGCTAGAGGAACATCATGAACAGCTTGGCCATGACAAAGCTGATGAGTCCGCAGGCGGGGAAGGTGAAGAACCAGGTGAACATCATGTCCTTGACGACGCCGAAGTTGATGGCCGAGAGGCGTTTGACGGCACCGACGCCCATGATGGCGCAGGTCTTGATGTGCGTGGAGGACACGGGGATGCCGGTAAGGGTGGCAAGCAGCAGGTTCGCGGCGCCCGCCAGGTCGGCGGAGAAGCCCTGGTACTTTTCGAGCTTGACCATGCTCTGGCCGACGGACTTGATGATGCGCTCGCCGCCCACACTGGTGCCGATGCCCATGGTGGCCGAGCACAGCAGCATGATCCAGATGGGGATGCCGGCGTCGCCGACGCTCGTCTGGCCGTTGGCGAAGGCGACACCTAAAAAGAGCACGCCGATGAACTTCTGTCCATCCTGCGCGCCGTGCATAAAGCTCATGGCCGCGGCACTCGCAATCTGAGCATATTTAAAGAAAACGTTGGCGCGTCGCCTGTTGGCGGCGGCGAAAAGAATCGAGACGAGCTTGCACAGGATCCAGCCCATGACAAAGCCCAGGCCAATGGAGAGCGCCAGGCCGTAGATAACCTTCATCCACTCGTGAATGTTGACGCTGTTGGCACCACCGAGGGCGATAGCAGCTCCGGTCAGGCCGGCGATGAGGCTGTGGCTTTGCGAAGTGGGGATACCAAAACGCGATGCCGTAGCACCGTAGACGACGATGGAGAACAGCGCCGCACAGAGGCACGCGAGTGCCATGGTGCTGTTTCCGCCAAAGTCGACGATATGTGAGATGGTGTTGGCGACGCTCGCGTTAAAGTGCGTCATGATGAGCACGCCCAAGAAGTTGAATGCGGCGCTCATGAGGATGGCGGCGCGGGCGGGCATGCAGCGCGTGGTGACGCAGGTCGCGATGGCGTTGGGCGCGTCGGTCCATCCGTTGACGAAGATGGCGCCGAGCGCGAGGATCACGGTGACGGCAAGGACTGGGTTCGACACAAGCTGGCCGAGGAAGGTTGAGAACGTTACGTCCATATATGGGCTTTCTCGATATTTGCAGACTCGTTACAAAAACATGATAAATCGTATCACCTCCTGCGGGTTTCTTTACGGAGTTCTGATGGGAGAAGTGAATTTTTTGGTACTAACATTGAATATTAGCCCTGTTGACCGCGGTCGTTCTTTTTGCTAACACGCCATGCGGACGCGTGCGTTTGCTCCGACACTCCAAAACCACAGTCTGTTCGCTTTACAACATGCAAACATGCGTTCGATAATAGGGGCCATGGAATATCGACAGACAGACGGCAAAACTCGGCGCGTGCACAAGCAGTATGTGGACGTCGTGGCTCGCATTCTCGCGGGCGGACAGGTTGTGCCGGTTACCGTCTGCTGGGTTGACGGTCGCTGCTTTACGATTGACGAGATTGTCTCGTCCACCGGTTTTGGCCTGACGGTTCACGGCATTCGTACGGCAACCTATAAGGTACGTTTTGGCGGACATGCGACCGAGTTGTATCTAGAGGACCAAACGCGTGAGCGGGCGGACGGCTCGCAGGCGCACGTGATGCGTTGGTGGGTCTGGGCTTTTGATCGTACGCTCGAGGGCGAGCGCCGCAGGTAAGAACGCGTGGCGTTCGGGTACAATGGCTGTCTCTTATACACATCTCCGAGCCCACGAGAC
>CABSMZ010000128.1 GCA_902478875.1 uncultured Collinsella sp. | reverse complement strand
GTCGCAGGAAGCCTGGTCCATGAACAGCGGGTTCACGGGCATGCAGAGCTTGTAGACCTTCAGCTTGCGGCCCTTGGCGTCAACGGCGTTGGAGAGGGTCTCGTAGGCAGCGTGGCACTGATCATAGAACGGGTACTCGGGGTCGTCGGTCCAGATGCAGGCCATGACGCCCGGGGCGATGAACGTGGCGACGTCGTCGATGTGACCGTTGGTCTCCTCGGGATCGATGCCCTCCTTGACCCAGATGACCTTCTCGACACCCAGGTAATCCTTGAGGTGCTCGTTCATGTACTCGCGAAGCTCCTCGCTCCAGGGCTCGAACTTCTTGTGGTACTTGGGCCAGATGGACTCGGGATCCTCTTCCTCCTCGAGCACGGCAGAGCAGGTGCGGCCCGGGGAAAGCAGGCACTGGTCGGTAACGACGAGGGTGCCCTCGCCGTCGACGGTGATGGAGCCGCCCTCGAGGATCATGTCATCGGGACGATAGCGACGGCAGCCGGAGAGCTCAGCCATCTTAAGGGCGATCTGCTCGTCCTTGTCCCACGGGAAATAGAGGCCGTCGACGAGGCCGCCGTAGGCGTTGAAGTGCCAGTGGTTGGCGCGCTTCTCGCCCTTGCCGTTGATGACGTAGGTGGCGGCGGTGTCGCGGAACCAGGCGTCGTCGGTGGTCATCTCGATGACGGTGACGTTCTCGTCGTTCTCGAAGACGGCCTTGCAGTTGGCATAGTCGACCTGGTTGGCGCACATATAGACCGGGGTGAACTCGGAGATGGCGCGGGCGATGGCGGCATACTGCTTCTGAGCAGGCTTGGCGCCGTGGGCCCAGGTGTCGGTGCGGTGGGGCCAGCCCATCCACACGCGATCCTGCGGGGCGAACTCGGCGGGCATGAAGAAGCCGTCGGCCTTGGGGGTGGACTCGGACTCGGTGATCGTACGCATAAGATTTCCTCCAAATCGAACGATCGTTTGCCGCGGGCGGGTTACCCGCAGCCTAAAACCAAGAGATGGTAGGCGCCCGTTCCCCGGCAAAGGTCGGGGCGCCCGGCGCCGGTTTTCACGGAGTCGCACCGGCAAGCGACGACGTAACCCGGTGCGCGGAGACAAAACGCACGAAGGATACGGAAGAGAGATTGGGGTGGGCGGTGGTTACCGGAGCTATCGCTCGCACCCACCCCAGGGAATGGTTGAGTGACGAGGAGGGTTGGAGCCCCGAATTTGGGTGCTCTAGTTCTCCTCGGCCTCGGCTGCCTCCTCAGCGAGACGCTGGGCTGCGAGCTCAGGGGTCAGACCCTTGTACTCTTCCTTGCGGCCCTTGGCGCTGACGACGCGGACGACCTCGCCGATGAGCACGAGCACGATGAAGATGACGATCATCGGGACCTTGTCGCCAATTTCAGCAGCGGAGAACGGTACCAGCGTTGCAACGATGGCAAGAACCAGCTCGATGCAGGGGATGGCGAGCATAACCTTCATCATGGCGCCCTTAAACGGGAACGTGAAGATGCGCTCACGGTTCGGGTCGTTCTTACGAAGGTTGAGGAATGCCGGGAACATCGGGATGTAGGTGAGCAGCAGGAAGACGACGGAGGTGCCGAAGAGCATCCAGAAGACACCGTTGGAGATGGCGTCGATGGGAACGAGCTGCAGGCACAGCACCAGGGAGGCAACGACAGCGTTGACCAGGTTGGCGCCGTTGGGCATGTCGTCCTCGGAGATCATCGAGGCGAAGACCTTGGGCATGTTGCCGTGCTCGGCAGCGTAGCGAGCGACGGAGTTGACGCCGAAGGACCAAGCAGCCATGTTAGCGAACAGGGTGATCAGGAAGGCGATGCAGATGACCTTGAAGATCATGGAGTCGCCCACCATGGTCTGGACTGCGACGATCATGCCGTAGTCGGGGTCGATGGAGTCGGCCGGCACAGCGGCGCCGATGCCGAAGCCAGCGAACAGGTAGATGACGGCAATAGCCACGCCACCGACAATGATAGCCTTGGGAATATCGCGAGCGGGATCGGCCATGTCATCGGTCATGGTGCAGATGACCTCGAAGCCCATGAAGTTAAAGATGATGATCGACAGGTAGCCAAGAGCGTTGGTGTTGGTGAGCTCGGGCAGGAAGGTGGCAGCGGACATGTCGTTCGCAAAACCGTTCTCCATGGCATACCAAATACCCAGAGCGCCGACGATAACGGCAACGGCGACCTTGATGATAGCGCCTCCGTTAAGGACCCACTCGGAGTCGGCCGCCTTGGAGCGCCCCATAAGGTAGACGATCCACACAAAGGCAAGTTCGATACCCATCTTGGCAATTAGGTTGAACTCGACGCCAAAGACCATGCCCAGGATGTCGGGGAACATGGTAGCCAGCGAGGCGATCCACAGCGGGTAGTTGACCCAGTAGTAGTACGAAATGCGGGCGCCCCACTTGTCACCCAGGCCATCGCGTACCCAGTCGTAAATGCCGCCCTCGCCGTCATAGGTGGTGCCGAGCTCGGCGACAACCATGCCGTAAGGGAGCAGGAAGGTCAGGATCAGGAAGATCCACCAGAAGAACTGCTGGTTGCCAATGGCAGCAGCAGGTGCGGCGGCCTCGCAAACGAAGACGACGCAGATGATGGTCGAAATGACCGTCAAGAAGGAAAGCTTTTTCTTTCCGTCGCTCATGATGAGCTCCTTCGCTCAGTCTTGGACAGATCCGAGGCCCTAAGGTATTAAGGCAATTGCCTGGGCCTCGGTGAGCGGGCGACAGGAGACGAGCATCCGCCGCCCGCAAACGTGCTTTAAGAAGCCTTGAGGCTTAGAGCTGCTCGAGAGCCTCGAGAGCGGCGTGGAGCTCAGCCTTGGCGGAGTACTCGACGTCCTCGTCGTTGAGCGGAGTGCGCTTGCCCAGGGCGGCAAGGAGAGCACGGATGGAGTGCTTGCGGTTCTCGGCCTCGACCCAGCACAGGGAGCGCTCGGGATCGTCCATGACCTCGTCGACGACTTCCTCGTTGCGGGTGGCCGGCAGGCAGTGCATGAACTTGGAGTTGGGGCCGGCGAAGTTCATCATGTCCATGGTGACCTGATACTTGGGATAGAACACGTCCATGTAGTTCTCGCCCGAGACCTCCTCGTCGTACAGGCCATACCACACGTCGGTGTAGATGAAGTCGGCGCCCTTGATGCACTCGATGTCGTCGGAGATGACAACCGAGCCGCCGGAGACCTTGCAGTTCTCCTCGGCGATAGCCATCATCTGCTTGCCGAACTCGGCGCGCTCCTCGACGGTGCCAACGTGCAGGCCGCCGTCGGGGATCTGGTGGCCCTTGGGTCCAAACTGGACAAACTTCATGCCGACCTTGGAGGCGATGAACATGAGGGAGACGCAGACCTGGGTGGCGTCGCCGATGAAGGCCAGGGTGCAGTCCTCGATCTTCTTGCCCTCGGGGAGGTTCTCGAGCATGGTCATGAGGTCGCCCATCTCCTGCGTGGGATGGTTGAACTCGGACATGCCGTTGATGACGGGCACAGCGGAGCCCTCGGCGAGGCCGACGACGTCCTTGTGACGGTCAACGCGAGCCATCATGATGTCGAGCAGCGAGCCCATAACGCGAGCGGTGTCGCCCAGGGACTCGTGACCGCCGAGCTGGATGGTGCCAGGGCCATAGAACTGAGCATGGCCGCCGAGGTCGGTCATAGCGGTCTCGAAGGAAAGACGAGTGCGGGTGGAGACCTGCTGGAAGATCATGCCAAGGCTCTTGTTGCGGAGCAGGTGCGGATAATAACCGTCAACCTTAATGGCCTTCTTCATTGCCAGACCAAGATCCTCGATAGCCAGGATCTGCTCTTTGGTGAAGTCGTTGGTGTCGATGAAATCCTTAGGCAGTGCCATATCGATTTCCTTTCCGCCGGTCTTGCCGACTATTAACTATGAGGCGCTCGAACATCACGCCTCGTGTTGACAAGACCATCATTCACCCGTATGCAATTTTTACCTAGTTTATTCGGGATTAAAGACCGTTCACGGAGTTACACCCTCTCTAATCCAATATAAACCCGCAGGTCAAGAGTTTACAGGGGGTTTACCGTCTGGGACCGCGAACGGTATACGGCTATGCTGTATCTTGGCGTTTAATCCGCAATGGAACGACCGGCGGAGGCATGTATACCCGGGGGATATAGCGGGCTCCATAAGGGATCAAAATGAGACAGGACGGTGACAGATGGACACACTCATGTTCTTCTATACCCAAGCGATACTCGTAATCTGTATTGTGACGGCAGTGCTTTCGCTTGCCGCCTATGCCTCGTCCCGTCGACGCTTCTTTATCTATGGCAGTGGCGTTTTTATTTGCTACGCCATCGAAATGACTGAGATCTTCTTTTTTGAATACACGTTGCAAAACGAGAGTTTTCCGGCCAGCGACTATTACTCAATTACCATGCCTGTGTTGCGGACCCTTGTGGCGACCGCTTCACAGGCTTTTATTTGGCTGATTGCCATGGACTTGCTCGATAAGCATTCTAAAAAGCAGTTCGCTATCCCCGTCTTAACGTTTTTGCTGTGCGAGTCGCTGGCTATCGTCGCAGTCCCCTCCGGCCCCATGCGTCAGTGGATCTACTACACGATACGCCAGGCATTCCTTGTCTTTGTGGGACTGTATATCTTATGGACGGCTCATAAGAGTACAAAGGTTGAGCTGAAGGCACGCGTCAACAACCAGCGAAAGCACCTGATTATCGGCGCTATTCTGGTCGGTTGCATCGTTGCCGAGGATTTCTACAACATCCTGGTCATCCCCATGAGTCTGGCACCCTCTTGGCTGCAGCTATATCTGTCCGAGCGCAACTTTAGCGAGAACTTCTTTGCGTGCTACTTTGCGATTCTGTTGATTATCTACTCCTACCACGTGCTTTCAATCCGCATGCAGGAGGCGCCCGAGGAAAAGAACGTCAGCGATCTTGATCGACACATCGAAGAGCAGATGCCCTTCTATCGCAACGCCTACAAGCTCTCCAACCGCGAGACCGAGGTTATGCGTCTGGTCGTACTGGGCAAGTCGAACCAAGAGATCGCTGACGAACTCTTCCTTGCTGTGGGCACCGTCAAGACCCACATCCACAACATCCTGGTCAAAACCGAGCAGCAAAATCGCACCACGCTCATCCTCCACTTCTGGAAGCGATGAAGTTACGCGGTTTTACCAAACCGCGTAACGGTTCGACGCTACAAGCGCCCCTAAGCGGCAATCTGACGTTCAATCGTCGGTCGCGTACCCAAAGTACGCTTCCCTCCTCTTTCACGTCACCTTGCTCGCTTAGGGGCGTTTTCGCTGACCTATGCTCAACCTACGATAATTCCAAGCTGAACGAGTTACTCGCTATAACGGGTGGCGATGGCAGCTTGCACCATACCGGCGCTCATGAGGTAGGTCACCAGGAAGTAGCCGCCGTAGGCCGCCAGGAAGATCGCACAGGTGAGGCCCACGGTGCCGCCGATGCTCATATTTCCGAAAATGCTCACCAGCTCGATGATCACCTTAAGTGCCTGTCTCTTATACACATCTCCGAGCCCAC
>CABSMZ010000127.1 GCA_902478875.1 uncultured Collinsella sp. | reverse complement strand
TCTAGTACGGTCTCGTGGGCTCGGAGATGTGTATAAGAGACAGGCGGGATCGGCGATCGTGGGCTCGGCGGCCAGCACCTCGGCAATGCGGTGTGCCGATTCGTCGGCCATGGTCACCATGACAAAGATCATCGACAGCTGCATCAGGCTCATGAGAATCTGGAAACCATAGGTAAAGGTCGAGGAGAGCTGGCCCACGTCGAACAGCGTGCCCTGGCTCGTGATGATGAGCTTGGAGCCCAGGTAGATGATGACGACAAACGCGCCGTTGACGCAGATGTTCATCATGGGGTTGTTAAAGGCGAGCAGCTTCTCGGCGCGGGTGAAGTCCATCTGGACGTCGCGCGCGGCGGTCGCGAACTTCTCCTTCTCAAAGTCTTCGCGTACGTAGCTCTTAACCACGCGCATGCCGGTGACGTTTTCCTCGACGGACTCGTTAAGGGCATCGTACTTGTGGAACACGCGCGAGAAGATGGGGCGCACCTTAAAGATGATAAAGAACAGTCCAAAGCCCAGCAGCGGAATGATGACCAGGTAGACCATGGCGACGCTGCCGCCCATGATAAATGCCATGGTAAAGGCGAAGATCAAGACCAGCGGCGCGCGCACGGCGATGCGGATGATCATCATAAAGGCCTGCTGCACGTTGTTGATGTCGGTGGTCAGGCGCGTGACGAGCGAGGAGCTCGAGAACTCATCGATGTTGGCAAAGCTGAGCGTCTGGATTTTGTAGAACAGGTCGTGACGCAGATTCTTGGCGAAGCCGCAACTCGCATGGCTGCAGGTGATGCCGGCCGCGGCGCCAAAAGCAAGCGACGTAAGCGCGATGAGCACCAAAAAACCCGCGGTGGGAAGCATCTCGGCTACGGTGGCACCGTCTTTGATGGCGTCGATTAGGTTGGCGGTGATAAATGGAATCAGCATCTCGCAGAGCACCTCGCCAAGCACGAGCAATGGCGTGGCAACAGTGACTTTCATATAGTCGCGGATGCTGCCCATGAGGGTTTTAATCATCCAGTTCCTCCCAGGTTACACGGATTTTCTCGAGCATTTCGGCGAGCTGCTCGCGCTCGTCGTGGGTGAGGGCACTAAAGGCTTGCTCTCTAAAGCGAATGCGGGCCGCCTGGTCGATGCGGGCGTTTTCCCGGCCGGTTTCGGTCAGGCGAATGGTGAGCTGCCGTCGATCCTTGGGGTTACGGCTGCGCTCGATGAGGCCGTTGAGCTCGAGCTTGGACAGGATCTCGGAAAGCGACCCCGGCTTGAGGTCAAAGTGCATGCCGAGTTCCTGCTGCGACATCTCGCCGCCGGGTTGCTTGGCCAGCAGGCAGATGATGGGCGCCTTGCCGGACACGCCTCCGCCATGAAAATGCATGTAATGGCCGCAAAAGCCCAGGCCGCTCAGGATGCGCTTGGCGAGTTTGTCTTCGGCGCTGACCGCTTCGGGTATGTCTACCGGTTGCGACGGGTCACCGCCGGGCTCATGCGGAAGGACGAGTGGTTCAACACACATATCTAAGCTTCGCTCCTTTCTTTAGTTAGGTAGTGCAATTGTTTTGTGCCTAACTAATTTAGGAGTGCAAGAAATAAATGTCAAGGTACCAAACTTATTAAGTTACGGCGTTTTACCAAACGCCGTAACCGCTCGACGCTGCAAACGCTCCTAAGCGGCAATCTGATCCCTTGGGGACGAAGGAAAAGGTATCGTTTTGGGCTGCGATGATGCCTTTCGAAGCGGCCTTGCCAAAAACTATGCCTAATTACTACGATGAATCCAGCATCGCTGACCACAACAGCTGTTTCTGAAAAAACGCAAGCTATCTACCTGCGGTTTTGTTGGAGAGAAATTCGCTGTGGTTGGAGGCGGGCGGTTAAACGTAGTAAATAGGCATAGTTTTGAAATGGAGCTATATGAGTAGCATCAACTAGGCCGCTATGGAGCAAACAGCCCCCATTTCCGAAACCTTTCCGCAACAATTTGACCTCCACGGTGCCAGCGCCCGTTCACAACGTCCCCTGCGCTACACTTAGTCGCACTGTGGCGCTGCCGCGCCGCGCCCGAAACAAGGGAGACCCTCATGAAGAATACTCAGCTGCTGCTGATTAACGATATGTGCGGCTACGGCAAGGTCGCGCTTTCCGCCATGCTGCCGGTGCTGTCGCACATGGGCTACCGTATCCATAACCTGCCGACGGCACTTGTGTCCGATACGCTCAACTATCCCAAGTTCTACATCCACGACACCACCGAGTACGTGCGCCAGAGCCTCGCCATCTGGGAGGAGCTCGGCTTTGAGTTCGACGCCATCTCCACCGGTTTTATCGTGACCGAGGAAGAGACGCGTATCATCTCGGACTTTTGCCACCGCCGCGCGCAAAAGGGCACCAAGGTGTTCGTCGATCCCATCATGGGCGACAACGGCAAGCTCTATGCCGGTGTGCCCGAGTCCACGATTGGCCTTATGCGGCACCTGCTGGAGTGCGCAGACTACGCGGTGCCCAACTACACCGAGGCCTGTCTGCTCGCCGATACGCCTATTGCAGAGCAGATCACGCCCGATGAGGCCCGCGCCCTTGTGGACGCCGTGCGCGAGCTGGGTGCCAAGTCGGTGGTCATTACGAGCGCCGTGGTAAATGGCACGAACGCGGTTATCGGTTACGACCATGTGGCGGGGGAGTACTTCACGATTCCCTTTGAGCTCATTCCGGTCTATTTCCCGGGCACGGGCGATACGTTCTCGGCGGTGCTCATGGGCCGCGTTATGGCAGGTTGGAGTCTGCAGCGCGCGACGTCCGATGCCATGCGTGTGGTGGCTGAGCTTATCGAGCGCAATGCCGACCAAGAGGACAAGTCGGCCGGCCTTCCCATCGAGGCCTGCCTGGATGTGATTGACCATGAGTAACGCTGGCGAGGGCGGCGTCAAGCCTGCGGGCGAGAACAGGCCGCTCGGCGCGCCGCGTGGCAAGCGGCCGCGTATCCGCGTGAGCTGCGTGGACCAGCTGGGGACGTGCCGCTGCCACCATGGTCACAAGCCGGGCGACGTCTTTGACTTTGACCGAGACCGCGGCAAGATGTGCGCCATGGCCTGTCACGTGGGCTTTCCCTATATCGATATCCTGCGCTATGGCGGAACCGTGCCTGGCAACGAGCCTGGCACGGCAAAGTTCTGCTGCCCCGAGATTGATACGCTGAACGTCTGGCTTGCCGAGATCGTCGACGAGTAACCGAGCGAGGATTTTCTCCCGTCGAAATATCGAGCGTGGATTATCTCCCGTTTTGGGCGCAATTTCGCACTCAAAGTGGGAGATAGTCCTCGCTCGATTTGTATGCGAGAATCCCGACCTCACTTATGCCCATGCTTAGGCGCACGCGTCGTTGTTCTGTGCGCGAGTAAGCTCAAATTTCTGCATTTCATCCAATTTCGGTACTAAAAATCTCTGCATTTCATCGATAATAGTCGATATAAATATCTGCATTTCATTTATCGAGGCGATGGGAGAGCTTATGTTGCGCAGGAAAATCGCTGATGATCTTGATTGTTGGCAGAGATCCATTGAACGAAAGGCGTTGTTCGTCACGGGTTCTCGCCAAATCGGTAAGAGCTACTCGATTCGCGAGTTCGGTAAGTCAAACTACGCAACCTATATCGAGCTCAATCTCGCGGAAAATCGCCAGGCAAAAGATGCTCTTCTCGAGGCACGGGATGCCGATGATTTCATCAGCAGGGTGACGCTTCTTTCGGGAAAGCCGATAGCGCCAGGCAAAACGCTCGTGTTTATCGATGAGGTCCAAGAGGCCCCCGACATCATGACGATGGCAAAGTTCCTTGTTGAGGACGGGAGGTGCCACTGGGCGTTTTCGGGGTCAATGCTCGGGACCCAGTTCAAGGGCGTTAGGTCCTATCCTGTGGGATATGTTCACGAGCTTAGGATGTTCCCGCTCGATTTTGAGGAGTTTTGCTGGGCGATCGGGGTGAGCGAGGGAGCTCGCCAAACGATACGCGATGCGTGTATCAGCGAAAAGCCCATTCCTGATTACATTCATGACGCGATGATGGCAAACTTCAGGACCTATACCGTTGTCGGCGGAATGCCGGAGGTCGTGCAGCGTTTCCTTGACACGCAGGGCGACCTTGCCTCTGTTCGTCAGCTACAGTCAGAGCTCAACGAACAGTACCGGCGGGATATCTCTAAGTATGCAAGCGGGCGAGCCCTTCAGGTGCAGAGCATTTACGATCAGCTCCCTATTATGCTCGAGGGCGAAAACAAACGCTTCGTGCTCAATTCCATTGACCCCAAGGCGCATTACGACAAGTACCAGCGAGATTTTGTCTGGCTTGTCGATGCCGGCGTTGCTCTCAAGGCCGATATCGTAACCGAGCCAAAATCGCCCCTGCTCAAGACGGCGCGGCCATCGCAGTTCAAGCTATATCAATCGGATACGGGCATGTTGATGGCGCGCTACCCCGTTGGAGTCGCCCAGGCGGCGTATCTTGATAGCAAGGAGCCCAATCTGGGCGGCATTTACGAAAACGTGGTGGCCCAGCAGCTGGCTGCCCAGAATCGCCAGCTTTACTACTATCAGACGAAAAAGCGCGGCGAAGTGGACTTTGTGGTCGACGGACCGGATGGGACGGCTGTCCCGATCGAGGTTAAATCGGGCTCCTATTACCACGCGCACGCTGCGCTCGGCCATGTGCTTGATACGGCCGAATATGGCGTAAGGCTCGGGATTGTTTTCTCGAGAGGCAACGTTGAGCGCAACGGAGCTGTTCTTTATTTGCCGCTATATGCGACCTGGGTCCTTTCGGATGTTTTGGGCGACTCTTGTGCCGAGGGGATAAAGCTGGAGGTCAAGCCGGTCTAGGGCCAGTCCCGAATGTGACAAAGGAGCAGTCTCTTGGTCGTATCGAGTTCCACTGCCCGAGAAAATGAGCGTGGATTTTCTCCCGTTTAGAGCGCACTTGAACGCTCAAAGTGGGAGATTTTCCACGCTCGATCTGTATACGAGAGAAAATCCACGCTCGATGTATACCGATGACGCGGTTCGCGCGGTTTGTGCGCCCGCGAACCTACATCTGCTCGAGCATGGCAGTGCAACCGGCGAGCACATCGCGGTAGGTGGCATCGAAGTTGCCGGTGTACCAGGGATCGGCCACGTCGCCGGGGTGCTCGGTCCAATCGAGCAAGCGCGTAATCTTGCCGTCGGGGTCGTCGCCAAAGATGCGACGCAGGCCGCGCGCGTTCTCAGCATCCATATAGACAATGTGATCCCAGTTGCCATACTCTGTGCGACGCACCTGGCGGGCACGGTGCGCAACGACGGGAATCCCGACCTCGCGTAGCTTGGCAACGGTACCGTGATGTGGCGGGTTGCCGATCTCCTCGGTCGAGGTCGCGGCGGAATCAATGACAAACTCGCCCGCGCGCCCAGCGCGGTGCACCAGCTCGGTAAACACCGACTCGGCCATCGTCGAGCGGCAGATGTTCCCATGGCAGATAAACAGTACGCGTTGCATATGCGGTTTCCTTTCGATCGTCATCATCGAGCTCGAGCTGTCTCTTATACACATCTCCGAGCCCACGAGACCGTACTAGATCTCG
>CABSMZ010000126.1 GCA_902478875.1 uncultured Collinsella sp. | reverse complement strand
ACGAGATCTAGTACGGTCTCGTGGGCTCGGAGATGTGTATAAGAGACAGCCGTACGGTTTCGCGGGGTTTCAACAGTTGGGAGGGATTATGAGGTTTACTCATCCTGTCAACACGCTCAAGAAGCTCGGCTGCGGCCTTGCGTTTGGAGCAGCGGCTATCATGGCCATGCCGACTTCGGCACTCGCCTGCACCCAGATCTACATGGGCAGCAAGCTCACGGCAGACGGCAACACGTACTACGGCCGTTCCGAGGACTTCGGTCCGCGCTACATCAAGCACTTTGGCATTGAGCCCGCACACAAGGACGGCAACGAGTACACCTCGGTCGAGTCCGGTTTTGAGTACAAGTCCAAGGGCGCAACCTACCGCTACACCTTCGTTCGCGACAACCCCTCGCAGTGGGAAGATCGCTACGACGCATATTCCGAGGCAGGCATCAACGAGAAGGGCGTCTCCTGCTCTGCCACGTTGAGCACCTCCTATAACGAGAAGGCCGAAGAGGCCGACCCCATCACCGAGGAGACTGGCATTGGCGAATACAACTACGCCAGCGTCATTCTGGGCGAGAGTGCCACGGCCCGCGAGGGTGTCGAGCTCCTCGGCAGCCTGATTGACGAGCAGGGCGTCTGCTCCAACGACCAGATCATCATTGCCGACAACAACGAGACCTGGTTGTTTGCAGCGCTTTCCGGCCATCAGTGGATCGCCATGAGGCTCACTGACGATATCGCCTCGCTCAACCCCAACATCGGCAACCTCACCTATGACGTCGACCTCGACGACACCGAGAACTGCCTCCACTCCGAGGGCATCGAGTCTATGCCTAAGGAGAAGGGCTTTGCCGAGTACACCGACGGCAAGTTCGACGTCGCCAAGACCTACGGCGAGGAGATTGGCGAGGCCGGCATGCACCAGTGGTCGCGCTATATCCAGGGCCGCGATTACTTCATGGCTCCGCTTGCTGAGGGCACCGACTACGAGATCGTCAAGGACGAGCGCGAAGACGCTCGCGCGACGACCGGCGCCCTGGTCCACGAAATGCAGCCGCTGTTCTTTACGCCCGGCAAGTCCGACTGGAACACCTTTGAGATGATTCGTTCCTTCGCCGCTCGCGGCGAGAATGTCGCCGGCCTCAACGCCAACACCGACGGCGCCTATGCCATCGGCTCCAACCGCAACACCGAAATCCACACCTTCCAGATCCGTCACGGCATGGACCCCGAGATCGCGACCATCCAGTGGGAGATGCTATCCAACGCCGAGTTCTCCGTCGCCATCCCCCTCTATTCCGCACTGCTCACCGAGGTCAGCCCCTACTTCAGCGATCAGGATGTCTCCTTCGATCACTGCGAAGAGGAAGACGTCGTGAACAACGAGGAGCCCAAGAACTCCATCAACTACGTCCTCATGGACATCAACACGCTCGCCTATGAGAACCGCGACCACTGCGCCGCCGGCGTCCGCGCCTATCTCGACGCCCTGCAGAAGGAACTCATCGAGCAGAACCTGACCGTCGACGAGGCCATGCAGGCCGAAGAAGGCACCGAAGCCCGCACCGCCCTGGCCAACAAGGCCGGCAAGGCTGCAACCAAGAACACCTATGTTAAGTGCAAGGCCATGCTCGAGGAGATGCGCGACTACCTCCAGGAGGGCGATTTCTCCGAGGAGTTCGTCCCGAGTGACTACGATGCTGACAACGACTGCCTGGTCGAGTCCATCACCTACGCCGACGAGGCCCTTTCCGATGAGGACGTGGCCGAGCCCGAGGCCGAAGAGAAAGAGGTCACCGAGGAGAAGTCCGAGGGCAACAACATGGCCGCCATGGCCGTTGGCGCCGTCGTCATCATCTGTGTCTGCGCCTACGTGATCTATCGTCGCAAGAAGGCCTAAGACTCTCACGTTCTAAAGGAGGGCAAGACAGCGCGAGCAGTCTTGCCCTCCTTGTCCGTCATTTGACCGGCGGGAAACACCGGCGGGAAACCCGCCTGAAATCTTTTCAAAAAAGATTTCCCCGCGCATATTGCACTGTGCTATAGTGCAGCGCAACAGCAATCAGGTGCTACCGCGCCATGGCATCACGAAAGGAGCCACCGACATGAAGAACGCGATGACGTCTCTCAACAACTGGTGGTGGCGTGATGCGAATACGATCGGTCGACGGTGAGTCCCTCACGCCTGTTTTTGCGCTCTAGGTGATTGGAAGGCCTCCGGTTTCGACCGGGGGCCTTTTTCTATCTCGAGCCCGATCGCATTCGCATCACGCGCCTCCGTTTTTTCTTGCACTCCCCTTTTTGAAAGGACTTTCACCATGTCTCAGAACACCACCGCCGCCCAGCCCCGTACCGTCCAGACCGCCGACCGCGGTAAGCTCGATATCCGTGCCCTTGTCCTGCTCGCCATCCTGCTTGCCGCCGGCTTCATCCTCAACTTCACCGTCGGCAAGGCCATCTCGGGCATCTCGGGCGGCATGATCAGCCCCGAGTTCATCATCTCGGCCTTCTGCCTCACCATCCTGGTCATTCGCCCCAACATTGGCCAGGCGCTCGTCATCGGCCTCATCTCGGCCGCCGTGATCCAGATCACCACCACCTCGCCGTTTGTCGATTTTGCCGCCGAGGGTATCGCCGCCATGCTCATGGCCGCCATTGTCAACGCCGCTGCCAAGGGCGGTCAGGTCAAGCCCGCCGTCGCCGTTGTCGCAACGTTCGTGACCACCTTCGTCTCGGGCGTCATCTTCATGGTTATCAAAATGGCCATGCTCGGCGTGGTGGGCGAGCTCGCCGCAGCCATGCTGCCCGTCGTCGCCATGACCGCCGTCTTTAACGCCATCCTGGTCGGCGCCCTCTATCTGCCCATTCAGAAGGCCCTGAAGCTCAACTAACCTGCTCGGCTTTACGAGCCATCCCGACGCTCCACCAGCAAAGACTGTCCCAAACAACTAGCTCTTGGGGACGTTCTTTAACGACTAGTCATGTAAGAACGTCCCCAACGACTATGAAAGGTATTCATGGAAACGATCATCAGCGTCGATGACGTCTCGTTCTCATATGGCAGCGCACCCGAGCCCGCGCTCGCCCACGTGTCGTTTAATGTGCATCAGGGCGATTTCATCGGCATTATCGGTCCTTCGGGCGCCGGCAAGTCCACACTTGCCGCCTGCCTCTCGGGCGCCGTGCCTCACCACTACACCGGCACCTTTTTTGGCTCCGTCACCGTGGACGGCCACGACACCTGCGAAGCCTCGCTCACCGACGTGTCGCAAATCGTCGGCAGCGTGCTGCAGGATATCGACACGCAGATGGTCGCCTCGGTCGTCGAGGACGAGATGCTCTTTGGCCTCGAGAACTTTGGCGTTCCCCACGACCAGATCGAGCAGCGCGTGAGCGAAACGCTCGAGACCGTCGGCATCAGCGACCTGCGCGACCGCGAGATCGCCACCCTTTCGGGCGGACAGAAGCAAAAGGTAGCCATCGCCGCCATCCTCGCCATGCGTCCGCGCGTCTTGGTTCTCGACGAGCCCACCGCGGCACTCGACCCCGCCAGCTCCACGTTGGTCTTCGAGACGCTGCGTGAGGCAAACCGCACACTTGGAATCACCATCGTCGTCGTTGAGCAAAAGGTCGCCCTGCTCTCGGAGTACTGCAACCGCGTGCTCGTGCTCAACCATGGCGAAATCGCGCTGCAGGGCGAGCCACACGAGGTTTTCGGGCATACCGACGAGCTCCGTGCCATCGGCGTCGACTGCCCTCGCGTCACGCGTATCTTCAATAGCCTCGAGGCCGATGGCCTGGTAAGCGGTACCCCTTGCTTGGATGTCGATGAGGCCGAGCGCCTGATTTCGGGCATTGTCGACCCCGCACACGCGGCCAGCGAAGCCCAGGCGCCCGCCGGCTCCCCGCATGCACCGTCGTTGCGCCCGCACGCCAAGGACGCCGAGCCCGTGCTCACCTTCGATCACGTTGAGTTTGCCTATCCCAATGGCGGCGCCGCCGTACACGACCTCAACCTGACCCTCTATCCCGGCGAGCTCGTGGGCATCGTCGGCCAGAACGGTGCCGGCAAGACCACGCTCACCAAGCTGCTCACAGGCCTGCTTAAGCCCGCCTCGGGCAGCGTGCGCGTTACGGGGCTGGACACCGCAGCCGTTCCCACGAGCCGCATCGCCCGCGAAGTCGCAACCCTCTTCCAAAACCCCGACCGCCAGATCTGCAAGGATACCGTACTCGACGAGGTCGCTTTTGGCCTGGAGCTTGCCGGCATCGACCGTGCCGAGGCTCTGCGTCGCGCTCGACTCGTTATCGACCGCTTTGGCCTGCCTGCCGATGAGGCACCTTTCTCGCTTTCGCGCGGCCAGCGACAAATGGTGGCGCTTGCCTCCGTCGTAGTTGTTGAGCCCAAGATCGTCGTGCTCGACGAGCCCACGAGCGGCCTTGATTACCGCGAGTGCATGACCGTCATGGAAACGGTGCGCACCATGGCCGAGCGCGGCTGCGCCGTGATTATGGTCTGTCACGACATGGAAGTCGTTTCCGACTTTGCCGAGCGCATTGTGGTAATGGCCGACGGTCGCATCCTCGACCGCGGCCGCACGCACGAGCTATTCTCGAACATCGATCTCATGCGGCGTGCCTACGTGGAGCCTCCCCAGGTTATTGAACTCTCGCGCCGTCTGGCACCTTCCGTCTCGCCCGCTTTTGCGCAGGTGAGCGAGGTCACCGATGTCGTTCGAATTACCAAGGAGATGGTCCACCGTGGTTAACGTCATCGACTACATGCCGGGCGATACGCTACTGCATCGTTTGAACCCCGTCGTCAAACTGGGCCTCGCCGCCGCCATCATCGTCGGCATCTTCTTGTCCGACACCTACGTGGCGCTGCTGGGCTTTTTGGCACTCACCCTTGCGCTGGGTGCCTATGCCGGCGTCGTCGACCGTCTGTTCTCGTTGCTCAAGTTGCTGATTCCGCTCGCGCTTATCATGCTGGTGCTCCAGCTAGCCTTTATGCGCGATGGCAACGTGGTGTGGGGCTTTATCACCGACACGGGCCTCATCACGGGATCGAAGGCCTGCCTGCGCCTGCTGGGCGTGGCGTTACCACTCATCCTCATGCTCATGGTGACCAAGCTCAACG
Source organism: uncultured Collinsella sp. (assembly GCA_902478875.1). Classification (GTDB taxonomy): domain Bacteria; phylum Actinomycetota; class Coriobacteriia; order Coriobacteriales; family Coriobacteriaceae; genus Collinsella. Next base: position 494 of record CABSMZ010000126.1, on the reverse strand, counting down.
ACCTTGCCAACGCCTGCGTCGAGGTGCTGCACGTGCCGTATCGCTATGCCTTCACCTTTACCACGGCGCTACGCTTTGTGCCGGTGTTTGGTCAGGAGATGAACGCCATCATGGAAGCGCAGACCGCACGCGGCGTCGAGTACGACACCAAGAACCCCATCAAGAAGCTTAAGCTCATGCTGCCACTGTGCGTGCCACTGCTCATCTCGAGCGTGGGCAAGACCGATGCCACAGCCTTGGCGGCAGAACAGCGCGGCTTCTATCTGCGTACACGCGCCAGCTCGTACAAGCGCTACCCCATCAAGGGCCTGGACATCGCCGTGCTCATCGTCAGCATCGCCCTCATCGCCATCGGCTTCCTGTTCTAGTTCGCCACCGGCAGCAACCGCCCAACGCAAAAGGCCTCGGCTCGCACCAAACGAGCCGAGGCCTTTACTGTTTCACCAGATAAAACCTACCAAAATTAACCTGCTGTCTCTTATACACATCTCCGA
>CABSMZ010000125.1 GCA_902478875.1 uncultured Collinsella sp. | reverse complement strand
AGATCTAGTACGGTCTCGTGGGCTCGGAGATGTGTATAAGAGACAGTCCATACAGATCGGCACGCACAGGCGCCGTGCAGCCTCGGCCCAGAAAACCGATCACACGCTCTGGACTCGAGCAATAGGCCCTGCCAAACCGATATCCCTCGAGCCATTCACGCGCATCATCCAGGTATTCCTCGCGCCCAGCATGATTCAACAGAGCCTCGACCTCGGCATCCGAAAAACCGAACCAACGGTCACACCACGCCGACAGCGGCGTCGTCAGACAATACGAGCAGCCGCGCGAAGAAAGCGCCGCTTCGGCGGGACCGGAACACTCCCCCATCAGACACGTCAGCCGCAACGAATCGCGCGCAGTGGCAATGGCGTCAAACAGCGCACGGTCAAGTAGTTCTGCCGGATCGGCGTCGGAAGCGTTCCTCGCGCTCGCACGGCGAGACCACGCCGCATCGTACCCATCAACGAGCAATACAACCTGCTCATCGCAGGCAATCTCCAGCAGCTCTATGAGCACACCGAGCACCGAGTCAACCTCGTCCGCGCTCGCCACGCCACGCGCGACACGTTCGATGTGACGCACCTTATCTCGAGCTAAATCCGGAGCCTCCAAGAGCGCCAACAAGCGAGCGCACTCGCCCGAAAGGGCATCGCGCACGACGCCGGCAACAGCGGGGCCACGCCTCCCAGCGCCAGAAAAGTCCAGCGATATCACCGGATAGCAAGCATACTCATCCCGATAGCGCCCGCCGTTCGCATCCCAAATCTGAGCATCGGCAAACAAACGCTGACCAGAGCGACCGACCGCTGGACGCTCCAGAAAAGCCCTGAGCATCGACAAGTTCATGCTCTTGCCAAAACCCTCGGGTCGACAGCACACCACAACGGACGCGTCGCAGTCCAACACATCGGCAATAAACATGGTCTTGTCAACCAGCATGCAGCAACCAAGAGCCTCCGCATAGTCGTGCACGCCAATGGGCAAAGCCGCATCGTCGGCACAGCCGATCAAACGCACGCCAAAGCCGTCAGCACAACCATTATTTGCCTGTTCAGACACCAAAACGTTCCCCCTAAATCGCAACACGATGCCAATTGTAATGACCGCCTCGCGCGTACCGATGCCGCCGCGCGATCATATCGGGCAACGGTAGCAACAAGAGGTGTGAGGGGGCACAACTAATCGTTGCACAACAAAACGGGGCCCGATGCATTCGCACCGGACCCCGTCCCAACTCTTTAATTATCTAGCAACCAAGAGGCTACTCCTCAGAGTCGTCCTCTCCAGAAGCTTTCTTCTGCTGATCGAGCTTATGCTTACCACTTACGATAGACGTAGCGCCCAGCGTGGCCAAGCTCGCGCTGGCAAGGCTCGCCATCACAATCAGATCGCCCGTCTTGGGCATATTGCCGCCAGATGACTTGGTTGTGGTGGTCGTAGTGGTCACCGTTTTGGAGTCATTTTGCTCCTGGACCTGGTTGTCGGTGTTGCCCTTACCGCCGTCCTCGCCCTGCTGCTTTCCGTCCTCGGTCTTGTCCTTGTTCTCGTCCTTCTTCTGAGCGGATTTGTCGCCCTTCTCATCAGAGCTAGGACCCTTATCGGATTCAGCCTTCTCGGAAGCCTTGTCCTTGGAGTCGCCCTTTGCGGCCTCGGTCTTTTCCGTGGAAACCTGATCAGAGTTGTCCTTGTTCTGAGTCGAGCCATTATTGACGCCAGCCATCAGCGAAGAGCCCAGCGTAGAACCAAGCTGCACGGAGAAAGAAGGCTTCTTGTCCGGCGAAGCAACGGGAGCGTCCGGCGCCTTATTCGAGTCGTCCTTGGAATCATCGGAATCAGGGACTGCGTCAGAGCCGGAGCCGTTGTTAGAGCCGGTGTCAACGGACGAATCGCTCGAGCCGGTAGATGAGTTAGAGGTGTCAGCGCCGGTCGAACCAGAAGCGTCGCTGTCCGTATTGCCGGCAGAGCTTGAAGGCGAATCGCCCGCAGCAGAGCCGTTCGAATCGGAGCCGTTCGAGGTAGAGCCGTCGTTGGTAGCGTCACCAGCAGAGCCATTACCGTCAGCATCGGTCGAGGGCGCATCCATCCTGTCATCGTTGACATCGTCACTCGAGCCGTCATTCGAATCAGGTGTCAGCGAGGGCGCCGGCGCAGGCTCGGGCTGCACGGGCTCCACAGGCGTTGCCGCGGCAGCCTCGTCCTCGGCCATATAGACCAGACAATCCTTGAGCTCATTGCGGTAGCGGTTCTTCCAGCCATTGTGATACTGGGGCTGGCTTGCATACTTGGTCGCCACGTTATTGACCACGCTGTTGGAAAGCGCCGTCACAAACTCACGGTCCGTCATGCTGTTGGAAAGGTTTGCCCAGCGGAAGAAGTCTCTGCAGCCACCGGTGCCGCACATGTTGGTAATACTCCACACCATGCCCTTGACACAGTCGGCGCGGCCGGAGATATCAATGCCGAGAGCACTCTTGAGCCACGCCTCGGTCACCGCATAGTACGAGTTATACACATAGGCATCCTGCAGCGCCGAGAACTCAGCAGGGTCGGTGTTATAAGCACCCCGGAAGGCCTCCTGCGCAATACGACCCAGCTCGGTGAGCTGGCCGTTCGCATACATGGGGTTGTTCGCGTTGGAAATCTCGCTGCCGCGATCGATCGCAGCCTTAAGCATGCCGTACTTGGCAGAATCGTAGTTATAGACCTGCTTCATAAACGGAATGAGCGACCAACGACGGTCGAACTGGTAATAGCCCAGCGCGTTATAGCCGTCGCCATACGAAAAGCCCTGGTTATAGTTGCCGTGGCTCTCGTATTTGGTGAAGTACTTCATCTCGGCAGTCACGTTGACAAACGAGACCCCCTGAACCGACCTCAGCACACCCGAAAAAGACTGCTGGGTGTAAAGGCCCTTATCGATATCGGTGGCATCCGAGGCAACACCCGGCGTGGGCTCCTCGGCAACAGCAGTCACAGGCGCGGCAACGGCGCCAAACGAAAGCGCCAGCGTCAGGCCCGCCACAATCGCGGAATGCTTGGGCTGCATAAGATCCTCCCTGCATTGGTGTAGTTAAAGTGCAGTTTGCAAAGATGAATCTAAGTATTGCAGCTCGCCCGCTGTTGCACAACAGCCCCTCGGTAAACGGCAACTACCCTCCGCGAAATCTTAAGGAATTAAACAAACTGGTCGTCGGGCGCCATCAGAAGCTCGCCGTAACGCTCCATCAGTCCGTCCCTCAACTGGCAGAAAGCGGGAATATAGGCGTTCAAGATGCGCTGAATCAAATCTTGAGCGAGCTTATTGTCATAGATATGGACGTTCGTATTGCGGTCTCTGAGCATATCTAGCCAGGTTGCCTCATCAATAAAGTCGTAGAATCGGTAGGCCTCCTTCAAGATGGCACGAGGAGACCCCGACGCGGCAAGCGTGGCACCCTCATACTCGAGCAGACGCTTAAGGAGCTTCCAGCTCAGTTCAAATTGAAGATTGAACTTATTAATCAATCCACTCTGAACAAAATCATTGTTGAGATCCTGATTGGGCGCATCCTCAAGATTCGCCAAGGCGCTGACAAAGTTCTCATATTTTTTCATACAGAATCACACCATCCCTGGCAATTTCATCGAGCAATTGCTGCGATAAGGACTCGTCGAGATTGACGACATCTACATCTAAAAGAGTATCAAGACGTTCATCGATCAAATATGAGAAGCGGCCGAAATCCCGGCAACCTGCTACGGCGATGTCAATATCGCTCTTGGGCAAGTTGTCGCCTCGAGCACGAGAACCAAACAACACGACCTTCTCGGCGTCACATTCCCGAGCAAAAACTTCGATTTGTTTGTACACCTTGTCAAGAGATGCCATTTGCACCCCTACAGCTTAATGTCAAAGTTGATCTCGGGGACGGCGGCTAGGTCGGCCAACGTCACGCCGTCGACGTACTTTTCGATCACGTCGTCCAACCCACGCCAGAACTTGACGGTCGAGCAAAGGTCGCTGCGGGTACAGCTGTTGTCGATGCCATCGCACGCCACCGGAGCCGTGCTGCCCTCAACGGCACGCAGGATATCGCCAGCACGCACCTCGACGGGGTCCTTGGCCATCATGTAGCCGCCGCCCTTGCCGCGCACGCTCTTAAGCAGGCCCGCCTTCATAAGCGGACGAACCAACTGCTCCAGATACTTTTGTGAGATATGCTCACGGTCGGCGACCTCGCGCAGGGCAATCTTGCCCTCGGTGTCACCAAGCGCTGCGATATAGATCATCAGTCGGAGGGCATAGCGGCCCTTAGAAGAAATGAGCATACCTACCCTCCCGTTGTTACTGGGACAAAATACCAAGAGTGTTTGCCCCAAAATCTTATGTACGCGGGGCAAACAAACCTGATTATTATGTCCCACATCTAAAAAGTCGAGTGGATTAGTCGGGTTTTCACTTGACTAACGCCGAACCCATAGTAACTTTATTCCGAGAAGATTCCTAGGGTTTAGTACACCTATGAGTACACCATATACAGAGAGGAACAGCATGAGCGCAAATCCGCTGCTTTCCATCGAAGGTCTGACCGCCTCCGTGGACGAGAAGACCATCCTCCACAACGTCAACCTCAACGTCGCCGCCGGCGAGACCCACGTGCTGATGGGACCCAACGGCGCCGGCAAGTCCACCCTCGGCCACCTGGTCATGGGCGACCCCGTCTATACCGTCAATGACGGCCGCATCGTCTTTGACGGCCAGGACATCACCGAGCTCACCACCGACAAGCGCTCCCGCGCCGGCCTGTTCCTGAGCTTCCAGGCCCCGGTCGAGATCCCGGGCGTGCCGCTATCGAGCTTTTTGCGTGCCAGCATCGCCGGCCGCCCCGGCCTGGAGATGAAGGGCAAGGAGTTCCGCCGTCGCGTCAAGGAGCTCGCGGCCGAGCTCAACATGGACACCGCCTACCTCAACCGAGAGCTGGGCGTGGGCTTCTCGGGCGGCGAGAAGAAGAAGGTCGAGATGCTCCAGCTTCTGCTGCTGCAGCCCAAGCTCGCCATCCTGGACGAGACTGACTCGGGCCTGGACGTCGACGCCCTCTCCACCGTCAGCCATGGCATGGACGCCTACCGCAAGAGCTGCAACGGCTCCATGCTCATTATCACGCACAACACGCGCATCCTGGAGCACCTGGATGTCGACCGCGTCCACGTTATGGTGAAGGGCCACATCGTGCGCGAGGATGACGCCTCGCTGATCCCTTGGATCGACAAGAACGGCTTTGAGACCTTCGAGCGCGAGGCCGCCGATCAGCGCGCCCAGGCCGAGGCCGCCGCTGCCGAGCAGCAGGCGTAAAGGGGCGACGCAATGACCAAGAACCGCACCGAGGTCGCGGACATCGACCGCAGCCTCTACGACTTCACCTATGGCGAGGAGGGATTCGAGCGTCTCGACGCCGGCATCACGCCCGACATCGTGCGCGAGATCAGCGCCAAGAAGGACGAGCCGCAGTGGATGCTCGACCTGCGCTTAAAGTCCCTCGAGATATTCAATCGTTTTCCCGACCCGACGTGGGGTCCCTCCATCGAGGGCCTAGACATGGACAACATCGTCACCTACGTCAAGCCCAACACCGATCAAAAGCACGACTGGGAGTCGGTGCCTGACGACATCAAGAACACCTTTGAGCGCCTGGGTAT
>CABSMZ010000124.1 GCA_902478875.1 uncultured Collinsella sp. | reverse complement strand
GGTCGGCGGGGCCATTGTGGCTCTTGACAGCGGATTGGGTCATATGAGCGAAAACCCGCCAGAGCGAGCAAGGTGCCTTGAAACGAGGCGGCATTGACCTTCTGGTCATGCCGCCGAAGTTGAAAGGCAGATTGCCGCTCTGGCGGGTTTGCAGCGTCAATTGGTTACGCGGTTTGGCAAAACCGCGTAACTAACGGACTCCGTACTGCTCGTAGTAGGCATCGATGGCGGCCTTGAGCTCGTCATCGATGACGACCTTGCCGTCGATCTCGTGGTCGTAGAGAGTCTCGACGACCTCGGCCATGGAAACGATGCTCGCGACGGGGAAACCGTACTTGGCCTCGATCTCCTTCTGCGCGGTGGTCACGCCGCCCTTGCCGACCTCCATGCGGTTGAGCGAGACGATAAGACCCTTGATCTCGACATCGGCCGCTGCCATGACCTTGGGATAGGTCTCGTCGATGGACTTGCCGCTGGTAGTAACGTCCTCGACCATCACCACGCGGTCGCCGTCCTGGGGCTCATAGCCCAGCAGGTTGCCCTTGTCGGCACCGTGGTCCTTGGCCTCCTTGCGGTCGCAGCAGTACTTGACCTCCTTGCCGTACAGCTCGTGGTAGGCAATGGCGGTCACGACGGCCAGCGGAATGCCCTTGTAGGCCGGTCCAAACAGCACGTCAAAGTCGTCGCCAAAGTTATCGTGAATGGCCTGGGCATAATACTCGCCCAGTTTCTTGAGCTGATAGCCCGTCACGTAGGCGCCGGCGTTCATAAAGAACGGGGACTGACGGCCGCTCTTGAGCGTAAAGCTGCCGAACTTAAGAACGTCGGACTCAACCATAAACTTGATGAACTCTTGCTTGTAAGCCTCCATGCGGGCTCCTCTCGTAATCGCGTACGTGCCTTCCAGTTTAGCGCAGGCAGGGCGCATTGCGGGGCGCGCTTTGGGGCCGCGGCATTCTGTAAAGGCTTTGTCAGGGGCGATGGTTTTCCGAACAATGGGGTTGACACGGCAAACCCCCTCATCAAGAATACGGGCGGATTCAAACGGGCACGAGATGCCCGAAGCGCGCTGCGCCCGGCCTTAAGGAGGTGTGCCATGGAAGGCAGTCATAGTCGAAAAACCTGCATGTCGCCCTCGGCACGCCGCGAGGATTCCGCGCACGCATAAGCGCCAATAGCCAATCGTCGGCACCCATCCGCCAACAATCATCCGTCAAAACCACCACAAAGGTGCCTGTCCCCTTTGCGGTGATTCGTGAGTATGACGTGAGCGACATCTAGGTTTTTTGAAGCAAATACGACACGTACGCTAACTCCCTTCAACAAGGAGGACCCTATGCTGATGCTCAAAACCGCCACGGTACTCGAAGCCATCTCCAAGCGCCGCCGCACGGCGCGCCCCGCCGCTCACGCCGGCCTGTCCAAGAACACCATATTCGCTGCCACCCATAGCGCCGAGGACGCCCTCGTGCTGCTCGACGCCACGGCCGACGGGTTCACTGCCGAGCACGCCGCCGAGCGCCTGGACGCCACCGGGCCCAGCACCATCGAGGCGCCGACCAAGACGCTCGCCCGCCGCATCGCCGACGCGTTCATCGACCCCTTCGCCGGCATCCTTGCCGCGCTCGCGCTGGTCTCGCTCTACATCGACGTGCTTGCCGTGCCCGAGCCGCAGCGCGACCCCTCCACGGTCATCGTCATCGGCATCATGCTGCTGGTATCGGGCGGCATGAAGTTTATCCAGGAAGCTCGCAGCGGCAATGCGGCCGAGGCCCTCAAGGACCTGGTCTCCAACACCTGCTGCGCCCTGCGCGACGGCGAGCGCCTCGAGATTCCCTTCGACGAGCTCGTCCCCGGCGATGTGATCCGCCTCTCTGCCGGCGATATGGTGCCGGCCGATGCCCGCATCATCACCGCGCGCGACCTGTTTGTGATCGAGTCCGCGCTCACCGGCGAGAGCGAGGCCGTTGAGAAGACCGCCGCCGCCACGGTCGTCGAGGGTGCCGACGACTCCGCGCTGCCACTGTCTGCCTGCAAGAACATCGTCTTTACCGGCACCTCCGTGCAAAACGGCACCGCCATGGCAGTTGTCGTTGCCACCGGCTCGGACACCTACCTGGGCGGCATCGCTAAGATGCTCAACGGGCGCGGCGAGAAGAGCGCGTTTGACCGCGGCGTCTCGAGCGTCTCCATGCTGCTCGTACGCCTTATGCTCGTTATGGCGCCGGCCGTCTTTGCCATCAACGCCGCCACCAAGGGCAACGTCATCGACGCGCTGCTGTTCGCCACGAGCGTGGCCGTGGGCATCACGCCGCAGATGCTTCCCGTCATCGTGACCACGAGCCTGTCGCAGGGCGCCAAGGACCTCGCCCGCCGCCAGGTTATCGTCAAGGAGCTGCCGGCGATCCAAAACCTCGGCGCGATGGACGTCCTGTGCTGCGACAAGACCGGCACCCTCACCGAAGACCGTATCGTGCTCGAGCGCTACCTCAACACCGACGGCAACGAGGATGCGCGCGTGCTGCGCCATGCGTTTTTGAACAGCTTCTTCCAGACCGGCCTCAAAAACCTTATCGACCTGGCCGTCATCGACCGTGCCGATGTGACGCCCTCGACCGTCGTGCCCGATTCTATGCTGGGCCAGAGCCTGCGCGACCGCTATACTAAGGTCGACGAGGTGCCCTTCGATTTCTCGCGCCGTCGCCTGAGCGTAGTTGTCGCCGACGCCCAGGGCAAAACCCAGATGGTCACCAAGGGAGCTGCCGAGGAAATGCTCGAGATCTGCTCCTTTGTCGAGGTCGATGGCGCCGCCCAGCCGCTTACCGAAGATAAGCTCGCCCAGATTCGCAAGCAGGTCGCCGGGCTCAACGCCGAGGGCCTGCGCGTGATTGCTGTGGCGCAGAAAACCAATCCGCGCTGCGTGGGCGAGTTTGGCATCGCCGACGAATGCGACATGGTGTTGATGGGCTTTTTGGCCTTCCTCGATCCGCCCAAGGCGAGTGCCGCGGGCGCCGTCGCCACGCTCGAGGCCAAGGGTGTGGCGGTCAAGGTCCTGACCGGCGACAACGACCGCGTTACCGCCACCGTCTGCGAACAGATCGGTATCGACGCGAGCAACGTCTTGCTCGGCTCCGAGATCGATGCGCTCGATGACGCCGAACTTGCCGAGCGCGCCGAGAACACCCACCTCTTCGCCAAGCTCTCGCCGCTGCAGAAGGCGCGTCTGGTGCGTGTCATGCGCGAGCTGCTCGGCCACACCGTGGGCTTTATGGGCGATGGCATCAACGACGCCGCCGCCATGCGTGCGAGCGACTGCGGCATCTCGGTCGATTCGGCCGTCGACATCGCCAAGGAATCCGCCGACATCATCTTGCTCCAGAAAGACCTGGGCGTGCTCGAGCGCGGCATCATCGAAGGCCGCCGCACCTACGGCAACCTGCTCAAGTACCTCAAGACCACGGTGAGCTCCAACTTTGGCAACGTGCTATCCGTGACCGTCGCGAGCCTGTTCTTGCCGTTTTTGCCCATGAGCGCTCTGCAGCTAGTACTGCTGTCGCTGGTCTACGAGATCGTGTGCATCGCGCTGCCGTGGGACACCGTCGACGACGCCTGGACCGCCCGCCCGCGCGCCTGGGACGCCGCGTCCATCAAGGGCTTCATGCTCGAGCTGGGCCCTGTGAGCTCGCTGTTTGACATTGTGACCTTCGCCGCGCTCTTCTTTGTGATGTGCCCTGCCGCCGTGGGCGCAAGCTGGGCAGAGCTTGCCGTCGCGGGCAACGTCGCAGGCATGGCGACCTTTACGGCGCTCTTCCAGAGCGGTTGGTTTGTCGAGTCCATGTGGTCGCAGACGCTCGTGGTCCACATGCTGCGCTCCCCGCGCCTGCCGAGCCCGCGCGACCATGCCGCACCGGCACTGTGCGCCCTCACCGTGCTGGGCCTGGCGCTCGTCACCTGGCTGCCGGCAAGCCCCATCGCCGATGCGCTGGGTCTCATGCCGCTGCCGCCAATCTTCTTCGCTCTGCTCATCGGCATCGTTACCGCCTACATCGCGCTCACCCAGCTGGCAAAGCACCGCTACATTGCCCGCCACGGTGAGCTGCTTTAGCACGGTGAGCCGCCACAGTAGACAACCCAAGGGCAAAACCACCACAAAGGCGCCTGTCCCCTTTGTGGTGGTTTTGGTGCGCTACGAGGCATTGGTCAGGCGGCTCCAGAGTTCGTCAATATCGATTTGGTCGCCGCCGCTCAGATAACCGGTGTGAATAAAAGACTCACTATAGATATAGATGTCATGCGCGCTGTCGCCATCATCTTCGGTGTCGTAGGCCGAAATCACGTAACGGTTGCCGTCGAGCGCCTTGACCAGCCAATACACGGAATCGTCGATTGTGCACTTCTCCTGCACTATCGACGCATCGCCGATTGCGCCGGTGAGCGCACGATCGCCCGTCGTATAGCCGCCCACCGAGAGCAAAATCGCCACGCTATCGTCTCCGCCGCCCGGCTCAAGCTCCTCGTACTCGGACTCCGAAAGCGGTATCGCGCTGTTCGCAAGTTCGTCCACGTCATCCGAAATCTTAGAAAAGGTAAAAGCGAAAAGTCCCGCGTCATCGGCGGCACCGTAGCCCACGCTCTCGCCTTGCCACTCATAGTTTTGATGCTTGAGCAGGCGCACCAGGTCGGCGCCGTCCAAGTTGATCGCAGCATAGACCGTCACGTTGGCGTTGTCGTCTACACAGGCGGCGTCCGCCGTGGTCGCCTTCTCGGCACCGCCCGCGCCGCCCAATCCGCCCGAGCAGCCAGCCAGCGCACAAGCCAGCGCACCCGCGCCTGCCACAAAGGCCGCACGGTTCATCGTCACTTCATTCATCATGTTCGTTCCTCGCTATGGTATTGGCCACGTCGCACCCAGCCGAGCGCGCGTCCAGTCTTTTCCTGCCAAAATTCGTCTATCGTCGGAGCACCGCCGCCCTGGGTAAACCTACCGGTCTTGATAGCCTCCTCGGTAATGAGATCCAAGCGGTAGTCACCGTTTTCCATCGGGCTCGCCATGGCAACGTGCCGCGCCATGTTGGAACCGTATACGCACGCGACCCATGAGCCCGAAGTAATCTGCGCCCGGTCCTCGACCGGCACGGAAAAGCCCGCGATAACATCCTCGCAGCTCGAATAGCCCGAAAGTTGCAGCGTGAACATCACGGTGCTTCCGGTGCCGCCCTTGTCGAGCTTTCCGATTTCGTCCTCGCCGAGCCATTCGGTCGCGCCGTCCTTGCTGATATTGCAGACGCTGAGCACGTGTCCCGCCTCGTCCTCGTACATCTCGAGCGCGTCTTGCCAGGTATAGCCCTGCTGCGAGGCAAACTCCTGCAACTGCCAGCCCTTAAGCTCGAGGAGCGCCGCGATGCTGATGTTGCGGTGCGCATCCCAGCAATCATCCGACCACGTATTGAACGCATCCGCCGAGCCGCTGTCCGCGTCGCCGGAATCGCCCGACGTCGCACCCGCGTCCATCTTGTCCTTTACCGGGCGGTCGTCGTTAAAACCCGTCGCATCCTGCGTCCGCTGTCCGCCGCACCCCACAAGCGTCAGCAGCGCCGTTCCCACCGCCGCGACAAATGCCGTGCGCGAAAGTACCGTCTCCCTCATCATTGTTCCTTTCCCGTTCTTTAGCACCATGCCGAGAAACACACCCGGCATCGATTCACACATAAGCCGCCTCACGCTATTGACGAGGCAGCTCCGTCCAGCCAAAACCGGGT
>CABSMZ010000123.1 GCA_902478875.1 uncultured Collinsella sp. | reverse complement strand
CGGCAGCGTCAGATGTGTATAAGAGACAGGGGGACCGACTCACCGGTAAGGGCGGCGGTGTCGAGCTGGGTTTCGCCCTCGACGATGACGCCGTCGATAGGCACGCGCTCGCCGGGCTTGACCACGATCACGGTGCCGACGGCGATGTCATCGGGAAAGACCTGTTCGAGTGTGCCGTCGGCTTGCTCGACGTTAGCGTAGTCGGGCGCGATGTCCATCATGGCGCTGATCGACTTGCGGCTCTTGCCCACGGCGTATGCCTGGAACAGCTCTCCGACCTGGTAGAACAGCATGACGGCGGCGCCTTCGGCCATGTGCGGGTCGGTATCGGGGAAGAGCACCATGGCAAACGCGCCGATGGTCGCGACTGCCATAAGGAAGCTCTCATCGAAGGCCTTGCCGCGGCGGATGTTATTGAATGCCTTTTGCAGCACGTCGTAGCCGGCAATCAAAAACGGTATGAGGAACAGCATAAAGCTGGCGTAGATGTCGCCCGGGGTACCGAATGCGGCGGTGAGGGTGCCGAACTCATCGAGGGCGTACACCACGGCAAAAATGCCCAGCGCTACCAGGATGCGGTTGCGCTTATGCTCGAGTGACTCTTTCTTCTTGCGCTTCTTCTTTTTCTTCTTGGGGTCGGCGGTGGCCATGACTCGTATCCTCCCATTTGAATGTATGAACACTCACTCATATAATTTCACGAGCAAAGGCCGCGGCAATCGCGGCCTTGCAGGTTGGCGTAAACCTGGGCTAGAGAATGATCTCGCAGTCCGGCTCGGCGTCGGCCGTAAACTCTACAACGCGGTTGAGCACCTCGTCGAACTCAGCATCATCAGCCTCGAGCGTCAGCTTCTGGGTCATAAAGTTGACGGACACGGATTTGACGCCCTCGAGCTTGGCCAGCTCGTCCTGAAGCTCACGCGCGCAGTTGGCGCAGTCGATCTCGTCGAGTTTAAACTGCTTTTTCATGGTGGGTTCCTTTCTCTGTATTTGCGGCTTGGGTGCAGGCCGCGCTGGTACCGTGGTTGGTCGCTATTCGCAGATGTGGCTCATGCCTTGGTTGAGCATGGTGTAGACGTGGTCGTCGGCGAGCGAGTAGAGGATATTGCGCCCGTCGCGCCGGAATTTAACCAGGTGCGACTGCTTGAGTGTGCGCAGCTGGTGCGACACCGCGGACTGCGAGGTTTCGGTCGCTTCGGCGATGTCTGCCACGCAGAGCTCGCGGCCCATGAGGGCATAGAGGATCTTGATGCGCGTGGTGTCGCTGAAGACCTTGAACAGGTCGGCGAGGTCGTAGAGAAGCTCCTCGTCGGGAAGGTCCTCGGGCGAGCAGGTGGTGGGGATCGCGGGTTCGGTGGCCTCGATGTCGGGTTTCGTTTCATCAACGCGGATGCTCATTGCAATATCCTTTCATATGAACATGCGCTCATATAACTTGCTTCCGATTATATGAGTGTATGTTCATATGTCAATGACGTTCAGGTAATTCGTTGCACAGAATGATGGGGAATAGTGGACGAGATCCCGGAGTGAGCGGTTTTGATAGCCGATGCCGGGGTGGGTGTCCCTGAGCCGTGCAAAAATTGGAGTATTCTGCAATGATAGGGGGTCTGTTAATTTATTACAGGCCATATAATGCAGTTCAAGAGTTATCTTAGGGTGTTAATCCGATGAGTTCTTCCTCAAATGTTGCCTAACGCTCTCACGCAAGAGTGATTTCGCTTCACATTTGGATCCACTCGAGGGTGATAGACACCCGGCTCTGCTGAATACTCGCAATTTTGCACGTCGCTAAGGTGCCCACCTTGTTAGCCGGTCTAGCTTCCTGCCCCGAAGATCCTGCCCTCGGGCACGAGGTTGCTTGTTTGGGTAAATGATGGGCTGTCGGATTCGACTGTCTGCATGTCATCGATTGCCGGAACTTCATTAATTGTCGGGTCATCCAGCGTGATGCCTTCGAGTGTTGCTTTTTCGAGGTCGATTCGTTGACGCTCTTCGGAATCTTGGCGAAGCTGCTTCTGAATTCGCTTTTTCTCTTCAATAAACCTTCTGAGCACAAACTGTCTCAGGTCCTCTTGCATGATTTGAAAGTCTTTTGGCAGACGCGAGGGACGTACGCCCTCTTTCCGCTGGATTGCTTCCATGGCCCTAACAAAAGAGCTGGCATGCATAAAGGAATAACGGCTGACGGTGATGATTCCGTACCCCATGGACGCAAGTGCATTCTTGCGCTCCTCATCGATGGCGCGGTCTTCTTCCGCGTCATGATAAAAACCGTTGTATTCAATGTCTGTGCGAGATTTCTTTAGATACGCATCCATAAAGAACTTTTTGCGTCTCGTGAGATTCTTTGCGGCAGTGGTGACCTGCACCTCGTAATCGGTCTCAATTCCCTTAATACCAAGCCCTCCTTCGCTTTTGGGCAGCGTTAGCATCATGACAAATGCCGTTTCCATGGGAGACCGGCATCCGTCGCGTACACATTGGATCGCCTTTCGGGCAAGGGCCAAACCGTCGCATCTGGTAATGGAATTAAAGAACTGCTTTAACCTCTCGGTCGAGGTGAGCGCGAAACGCTCGGTATAGGAGGTGGAAGAGTCGGTTCCAAGGGAATAAGCGCCGCATAGTTCAAAGTAGTACTCCACCAGTCCGCGAAAAGGAAGATAGGTGGCGGCCTGAAGTGCGCAAAGCTCAACGCCAACAATGAAGATGCCATCTTTGAGCTTTATAAAGCGTGAGTTCGAGAATCGTTTTGAAGAAACGTGGCACTGACAGTTCATTGCATAGCGCGCATTCCTGCGGTCAAACACCATCACCTCGAGGGAATCATTTGCGTCGAGGGAAACATCATTTTTGGTGAGCCATTCTGCGGCTGCGTCAAGGAGCGTTCCGGTGGGACATGATCCGTAAATCGCGGCAGGACTACAGGATTCGATGCCTTTCGCAGACACCGAATGCGCGGCCTGGTAGACCGCTTTTGCAGTGGTATGTGACAATACGATACTCATGATATATATCGTGTCAGCTAATGCCGTGTTGACGGCGCTGAGTGGAAAAGCCGTTTTAGAGGTCTAACAAAATGCTGTCCAAAAGCTTGACGCAATTATGAGTTGGTATGCCCTAAATAAAAGTTTTCGCAGCTTAGCTATAGCAGATAAATACTCAATTGCCGCACATTTGATATCGATGCATCGCCATCCGACAACGCATTACGTGTCGGGAATTGGCCGAAATCGTTCAAAATGAGGGTTCAGAATTTGTGATGGCAGATTTATTTGTGGAACGTAGGGCGGCCCCGCTGCGGGGTTTCCCGCTGCGAGGCCGCCCGTGATCTACGCCGGAGTTTGTCGTAGACGTTTCTACTTGGCAAACAGGTTCTTGAGGTTGAACTCGGCTTGGACGGTGCGGAGCATGAGGTCGGTGTCGTCGAGGCCCAGGTGCTGCTCGTTGGCGTCGGCGGCGAGGGTGCCACGGCGGCGCGCCCAGTTCTCGAGCGCGGCGGGCGCGGACTCGCGGGGGAGCGAGCGGACGTCGGCATCCAGGCTGCGGCAGATCTGGCGCGAGTCGATGACGATGATCTTGCCGGCGCGGCGTGCCTCGGCGTAACCGTCCAGATGAATTTTGAACCAGCTGTCCTCGAACGCGGCGTTATGCGCCATGTACGGGTACTTCTTCATAAGCTTGAGCAGCTGCTTCTGCAGTTCCTTGTTCTCGCGGAACGGCTTTTTGCCGTCGATGTCGTCCCAGGTGATATGGTGGATATTCGACAGCGGCACATCCTCGCCGCGGTAGATGTCGGGCAGGCCGCAGTAATGCGCCTCGGCGTCATGCGGCACGGCGTCGCTGGTGAGGTCCATGATTTCCCAGCCCACGTTGATGATGTAGCCGCGCTCGGGCGCGCGACCGGTGGTCTCGATGTCGATGCCCAGCACCGTGCCTTGGATGGGCTTGCGAGCGTAGGCGACGCCGAGCGCGTCGCGGTCGCCGCGGATCTCGCGCATAACGGACGCGGCGGTGCGCTTTTGCATCTTGCCGATGGCGGCGCAGGTGTCGGCATCGGACAGGCCGCGCGAAAGCGTCGCGGGCGTCACGTTGCGCAGGCGTGCCTCGCCAATCTGGTCGCACAGGTCGCGGTTGCGGTCAGCCAGGTCGCGCACGGTGGCAAAGTCGAAGCTGGGGTCGCCCTCGGCGGTAAAGTACTCGGTCTCGAGCACCTTGAGGGCCTCTTCGCCCTTCTGGCGCTCGGACTCCATGGCGCCGTGATCGCCATAGATAAACATGGGAATAAACGGCTGGCGCTCGTATTCGAGTGCTTGTGAAACGTTCATATAACTTCTCCTTGGATGGGCCGCGTCGTGCGGCTCAGGGTCATTAAGATGTGGCGAGATGATAGTTTACCATGGGCAACTATTGGCACCACGCCTAGGTCAACTACAATACCCTAGTTGACCGCTAGGACTTTTACAATGCTGCCGAAAGACACGAAAGGTTCCATCCGTCATGGATTTGCTGATTGATATTCTGCTCGACGCCGGCAAGGACACGCTCTCGCTTGTGCCGTTTTTGTTGGTGACGTATCTGGCCCTCGAGACACTTGAGCACGTCGCGGGCGACCGCGTTAACGGGGCCATCAAGCGCGCCGGCGCCGCAGGTCCCGTGGTTGGCTCGTTGCTGGGTATGGTGCCGCAGTGCGGCTTTTCGGCCATGGCGGCAACGCTGTACGCCGGTCGTGTCGTGACCTTGGGCACGTTGGTGGCGGTGTTCCTTTCGACCTCCGATGAGATGCTGCCGCTGTTGTTCGCCGAGCAGGTGCCCGTGCAGACCATGGCGATGCTTTTGGCTTCGAAGGCACTGATCGCGCTGGTCACGGGCTTTATCGTGGACGCCGCCATTCGCGGCCTGCGTCGTAACGCTCGCGCGCATGCGGCGATTCGCCGTACCGTGCTGGGAACCGCGGCCAACCCGGCCCACGTGAACTGCGCGCACGACGACCACACTGGCGGTGACATCATCGACGAGGTGGCCGAGGCGGGCGTGAGCGCCGATCACATCCATGAGCTGTGCGAGCGCGACCATTGCGGTTGCGATGATGATGAAGATGAACACGAGCGCGACCACGGACACAGCCATGACCACGGTCACGCAGGCGAGCATGAGCACCACCACGGCCATGGGCACGACCACGGTCACTCCCACGAAGGTGCGCCCGTCCTGTCGATTATCCGCAGCGCGATCTCGCACACCGTGCAGGTTTCGGTTTTTATTTTCCTGGTGACGCTGATTCTAGTTGCCGTGCTCGAGACCTTCGGAGAGTCCGCGATCGAGCAGTTCCTGCGTGGCAACGAGACGCTCGCCGTCTTGGGCTCGGCACTCGTCGGCCTGATCCCCAACTGCTCGGCCAGCGTGGTCATTACGCAGCTGTACCTGGAGGGCGCGCTACAGCTGGCGCCGATGCTCGCCGGCACGCTCATTTCCGCCGGCGTGGGCTATCTTGTCCTGTTCCGCACCAACCGCAGCGCTCGTGAAAACGCCGTGTTCCTGGTCATGATGTACGTCATCGGCGCCGGCTGGGGCCTTATCCTATCCGCCTTCGGCCTCTAAGTAGGCCTAAAAAATGGGCTTCAAATAGCCATGCTCGGCGCCTGCGCAATGCGGCGACGCATGGCATTTTGAAGCCCGTTTTTTGTTGAGCCATGGATTCCGAGCGCTCACACCGCTCAAAACAAAAAGGTAGATTTCCGGGCATGTCCCGAAAATCTACCTTGGTTAGCGCAGCAGCTCGGTGAGGTTGCGCTTAAAGCGGGCCCGGTCTTCGCTGGTAAATGCCGCCGGAC
>CABSMZ010000122.1 GCA_902478875.1 uncultured Collinsella sp. | reverse complement strand
GTGGGCTCGGAGATGTGTATAAGAGACAGGTCGGCGGTCTTGGGGAGCGTGGCGGTGGCGGCGCCGGCAGCCTTGGCCTTGGATGGCGTGGACACCGTGGTCCTGTTTACTGTCGTTTTGGTTGTCGTGATCGTCTTGGGCGTCGCAGTCGCGGGCTTCAGGGCGGGATCCGTCGCGGACCCGGCACCGGGCTGCCCACCGGCAGGACCGGCGCCACCAGCCGGCTCGCCCGCGCCACCGGGCACCTCGCGCCCGTCGGTCTCCCCCGCCGGCGCCGTCGCGCCCTCGGGCTCAATCACCACATGCGGAGCCATGGCCCCGGAGGCATCCACCACGCCGCCGGGGCCAAAGACCCCACCAGCAGGCGTCACAAACCGCGCAGACACAAGCGACCCACCCAGACAAGCAACGCCGCCGTCGGCGCCGGTCGCATCAAGCCACGAGGCGTCGACGGAAAGCCGACAGCCGGCCGGACCAGCGCCCAGGCCCGCGTCCTGCAGATACACGCCGTAGGCGTGCACGCCCGCTCCGGACCCGGTGCTCGCGGCAACGACGCGCCCGCTGCCGCGCACGGCCATGTCGCCTGCGATCACGCCGGCGACCGCCTCGTCCGTAATATCGGCCCCGTCCGCCCGGGCATCGAGGGTGCAGCCGTCCACCACGAGCGCCTGCGAGACGTGGATCCCGCACTGCGAGCCCGTCGCCGTCAGGGTCCCGGTACCGCGAAGCGTCAGGTTGCCCCACACCTCCATGCCGCACAGCGTGATGTCCGCATCGGGCGCATGCGACTCCGTCACGGAGTTCTGCCCGGCAAGCGTCAGCACCAGGTCGCCCTCGGCGCCGATGGCCTCGCCCGCGTAGCCATTAAGCTCCAGGTGGTCGGCATCGGTCCAGACCCAGCCGGGGCCCGACACGCCCGGCTCGCAGTACGTCGCGCCCGCGATGATGAGGCTCTCCGCGCCTGCGGCATAAGAAGGCCCGCCCAGCAAAACGCATAGGCAGGCCATGGCAACAATCGCAATGTAATGACGGCCGGTGTGGGACTCGGCGGCAAACATAGCCGCTCCGATCTTCGCAGGAGCCAATAGAATGTGCACCAGAAAATGCCCTGGTAGCAGCAGTTATTAGTTTAGCGAGATCAAGGCACAAACAAAGAAAATGTCCCTGAACAGTGCCAGGAATTAGGTGTAAATCGTTTTGCCAATCGGTGAAAGGAAGCTTCTGATATGTTGAACAAGCGCATGGCATCGGCAAGGCGTTGAGCTACTAAGCGTAATCACATAACGGAATCAGATTCAGTTGATGCGCACTGCACCCTTTCGCTCAACGTTTCGATTGCCTCCTTGATGTCATTGCGAATCCATTTAGTTCTCAGTCCGCCCATGCGAGATTTGGACCCCACTTTGACAAGTTGAGCGTCAATCTTTTTTAACCATCCAACGGCTTCATTCAGGCTACTCTTGTCTCTATATCTCTCCATACCGGTATGAAAAAATGAATGCAGAGAATTTTGTGAGTCGGCGGTTCCTTCATAGGTTGACATGGCCACAGTTTCAGCTGGTACATCCAGTATTCTATTTTGGTGCTCGGATTTAATGACTTCTTCAAAAAACGCGGAGATTGTTTTACCTGTGTTCTGGTCAACTATAGAAAACTCAAAACTGATGCGATTTAAATCTCGCTCCCTTTCATCTTGTTCAACCTCAGTTATAAGTTTGTCCATTATGAGATTGGCATCTGTACCATAAAAATCATTAAAATTATCTCGTTCTTGCCTCAAAGCAGCAGCGTCGCACTTGGGGTCGTGATTTGCGGCAAGCCGAAGCGAATCGAGAAGCTTCTCGCGATATGATTCATCCCAGAACCCAAGATTAATAAGATTAAGTGAAAACCCAATGATCTTATAGAACCATTCTTGAGAATACTGCCCCTTAGCTAGCATGTTTTTAAGTTCGTTCGCCAGCAATTCAACCTCACTGTCTTCCAAGCAGTGCAAAGCGCCCCAATGGTATTCCATTTCTTGGGCCTCGACGTCTGCAGCGGAATTGGGGTTTTTCTTCAGCACAAATTTTTTGAAAGAACTCTTAACAGTTTCAGGGTTTATATCCTTCCCTTCAGTTAAAGGGGCAAGGGCCTTTGATAAAGTAAGATAGTTGTCATATTCCTGAAGTTCAGACGCATTGAAAATGCTCATTGATTTTTTCGCGTCTTTAGGCTCATCGGGAACTATTCCTGCTGATGCTTGAACTGTATAGCCAACAAAATCTGAGAACGCTTTTACTCTTCCATGAAAATCGATATTTTCATCGAAAAGAACCGACGTATTTAATGCGCAGTTAATAGACGGAATTGATCTTAATAGAGCCCTTATATTGACAAGGGATCCCTTCAGTCCTTCAGCAACTGCATCCATGACTTCGAAGTCGATATGTTTGGGAATGCGCAGCTTGTCCTTTACCATGACTCGGTAAAGCACCTGTAGGTCGGGCTCATATTCGATTTGGCGTATAACCGCCTTTTCAACAGAACAGTCATCCTCAAAAGACAGAGGCTGATTCCTAACGAGCATCACATGCCAACCATGGTTTTCGACCATATTGTTAACGAACCCAAGAAATGAACGGTCATCATGGGCGAAGCTACTGCGTTCGCAATCGTCCAATATTACGAGAACTTTCGTCATGTCGATTAAAGACAGCAGCAAGTCGGAATTTACTGATATCTGAATTCCTAAATCTGCAAGTTTGCTATTCAATGCTGAGGTGCCGGCTTCAATTGCACTTCTCTTAAAAACGTTCATCGCGGTACCAACGCGATCTTTTGCGTTTTCGTAAATATGGAGTCGTGAAGCCAGAACTCTATTGCAGATCTCATCATAGTCGGAAACGCCAAATAGCGACACGCGACATGTCTTTACGTCTATATCTTTTAGAGCGGCTTTAAGATCGTTCTCGCAATAATACGTCTTCCCCGAACCCCATTCGCCATGCAGAACTAAAGCTTGAAGGCCAATGGTGTCACATTGCATGTAGTTTATAATTGCCTCGGTGATTTCTTTGGCTTGCATTGCGTGTTCTCCAATCGGCCATTTCCGGATTTGCAGCACTAGATCAAGTGTTTGCTGAGTCAATATATTTAGCAGCTAATGTCTTCCCTACTTGCAGATCTTGCTGAACTCGCAGATTCCTATTTGCATGACTACCTCATATAGAGACTTGCAGGCACTTGCTTAAAAATAAGGCCCACATAGACATAACTAATGTGAGCCTGATTCTTAATCAAATTATGTAGTCATGTAAGTCAAAACTCATTGAGAGAGTTTACGTGGAAGTAGCCAAATTTTGACTTCCGATATTCGCAAGTTGCTGCTTGCGTTGTTATTAAATCAATGAAAGATAAGCATGCAATCGAGATACAGACCGCTATCACCCAGAAGAATGATGGTCACCACTCCCCCATGCTTCAGATTACGGCATGAATAATGCGTCGAGTATATATCTAAGCGCGGTTATCTCGCTACGCCCTCACCACAGGTGTCGCTCCCGAGCTTGATAGGCGACAGTTCGATGTGGTCTTTACTTGCGTCGAACTGGCCCAGCAGGTCAGCTATGGCCGCGGACACACTATCATCGATGTAAAGACCGCATTTGCCTCCACGCTCAGCTGCTCGCGCGAACTCCACGAGCTCGTTGCGAATTCCCTCGCCGTCAAGCTGGAAGAAATACCGCTTGTTTTGAGAAGAATCCTCTTTGCGTACCTCGAAGTAGTCTGTTTTCCACCAGGGAGCTGGTACGTAAATGTAGCCATCCGTGCCGGAAACCACAAGCGACCCCTCAGATTTAGCCGCCTTGCCGAAAACCGCCTCGCCGTAGCCATCCTCGAACGCCAATCGGATCTCACCAAACGCGTCAAAGCCTGCGTGCCCTTCAAGGTCGGCCCTTACAAAATCGGCTGATCTATAATCAGTTCCGAGTAGCTGCAAGATGGGCAGCAACGCTGCTGGACCCCAGGCTTTGGAGCTCGACCACTTGCCCTCAACGCTCGAGATGTCCTCACTGCCGAGATCAACAAGGCTGGTGCATACAGCGCGCACCGACAGAACTCGTCCAATGTGACCACTCTTGGCGAGCAGAAGCAGTCGATGGTAGGCCGTTGAATACGCCGTCTTGATCGCGTCGGCCAAAACGAGGCCCTTTGAGCGTGCGAGCGCCTGAAGTTCCTGGCACGCCTCACGCGTTGAGGCAATGGGGCTCTCACATAGAACATGTTTGCCCGCCTCAAGTGCTCGCTTAATCTGTCCATAGTGCTGATTGGGATGCGATGCAAGGTAGATTGCGTCGCATCGACCGACTATCTCATCGAAATCATAAACCTGTTCGACTAAGCCACAGCCTGCGAGGCTTCCATCACTGTCGAGCATCGCGCAGGTGGGGTCAACGCCATTCACGAAGGCACTTTCACGCAGGTACTTCTCCACTAGCACACGCTTACCCACGTACCCCATTCGTAGATGTCCACTTTCAGCGCGAAGCTCGGTGCTCGAGACACCTTGAGTACGATCAAGATAGACAACATCGCAGTATTCCTTGAGATAATCGAACTTACCGACCCAGTCAGAGCCTACGTTGAACACATCAATTCCCATACGCCTGATGTCGTCAATCTTCTGGCCCTCGTACTCTTCAACGATTACTTCGTCAGCAATCCCGAGCTCTTGGACAGAACGCATGCGCTCGTTGAGGGTCTGGGAAACGTTAATCTTCCCGCGCACCTTGTCGAAGCCATCGGCGGTTACACCCACGACCAGGTAGTCGCCGAGCGCCTTGGCGCGTTCCAGCAGGCGCACATGGCCCCGGTGCAGAAGGTCGTACGTTCCATATGTGATCACTTTCCTCATGGGCCTCACCTTCCCTTTCGTGGCTTGTTTAGTTATTGCCGCAGTGCTCGAGCTTCGCGACATGGAAGGCTTTCTCCCACCCATGGGCCTCGTACCAAGGCCACAGTGGCTCTATGTAGCAGTACAGCAAAGGTATGAGGCCGCGCGCGGCCACTTCGACGGCCAGCGATGAGAGCACCCGCGCCCCGACACCCTTCTCCGCGCCAGGGCGTGCCTTGAGCCCGCCGCAGACGGCAACATCGTCGGACTCGGCATAGGTCGCCATATGCGCAGCAATTCCTTCGCTATCCCTAATGACTATGCTCCTGCAGCCCTGCAGCCGCTCTCTCTCACACAACTGAGCCACGAGCGCGCCGACGTCGTAGTGCTTGCCAATCTCCTCGTCGCCGCAGATGAGCCTGGCTATCTCAGGATAGTCGGCCTCGGTCGCCCTGACCGCCGCGGGGTCTGGTACCTGAGTTCCGTCAGCCCGCATAACCCACCCCTCAGACAAACTGTAGTCGGCGAGCACGGTGGCGAGCTCTGCCGCTGCACTGTAAGAGGTCTGGACCATGGAGGGGTCCATTTTCTCAACGAGGGTCGCGACGGCCCGGATTGCGCGGTGGCCTGCCTGCCCGCAGAAGACGACCTGGAGTCCGTCATAATATCGGTAAACGACCGCCTCGAGGCGGCTTCCGTCGAAGACCTCCCAGCACGCAACGTTGTCGCCCTCGAACCCGTAGGTCAGCGCATCGATAAGTGCGTAGGGGTTTTCAACGCGCTGACCTTCCAGAACACGCCGCAGGCCCTCATCCCAGCAGGTCACTTTCTTCACATTCACGTTCGTTTTCCTTAAAACTCGTAGCTCGATACCGGCGAGTGCTGCCCTCGGCCGTCCTCGGGCGGCAACTGCATGTAGTCGCCATAGATGTAAGTGAGGATCGCGTCGAAGTCACGTGTCCCCATCAAACGTTTCCCTT
>CABSMZ010000121.1 GCA_902478875.1 uncultured Collinsella sp. | reverse complement strand
AGATCTAGTACGGTCTCGTGGGCTCGGAGATGTGTATAAGAGACAGACCTGCGCCCGGGCACCCATATGCTCGACGGCTCCAAGGCCGGCACGCACGTGGAGATCAAGAAGTCCACGATCGGCGAGGGCTCTAAGGTGCCTCACCTGTCCTACATCGGCGACACCACCATGGGCTCCGGCGTCAACGTGGGCGCAGGCTCCATCACCTGCAACTACGATGGCGTGCACAAGCACAAGACCGTCATCGGCAAGGACGCCTTCATCGGCTCCGATACCATGATGGTCGCGCCCGCCCAGATCGGCGACGGCGCGCTCGTGGCCGCCGGCTCCGTCATCACCGAGCCGGTCCCGGCCGACGCACTTGGCCTGGGTCGCGCCCGTCAGGTAAATATTGAGGGCTGGGCCGCCGATTATCGCCGCCGTCTGCACGAGGACGACGAGGTATAACGTTTTACCAAGCATCTAAGGAGCTGTTCCCATGGGGGGGCGGCTCCTTTTTTCTATCGTGACCTGCGCGACAGGATGAGTGGTCGGTTCGTGTCCATTGACGGTAAAGACGTTATCAAGACCCGATTAACCCCGTCGCGCGGTTACAATGCAACAAGGCATCTATATGGCATTCGATATAAAGGAGAAGGGTAATGCCGATTAATGATCCCGAGAAGTCGGAGAATATGCGCAAGTCCATCCGCGTGTATTCCGGTTCCTCCAACCGTCCCCTCGCTCAGAAGATCGCTGAGTACCTTGGGGTCGAGCTTTCGGGCCTTACGCTTAAGCAGTTCGCCAACGGTGAGATTTACGCCCGCTACGACGAGACCGTCCGCGGCGCCGACGTCTTCCTGATTCAGTCCGTGGCCGGCGGCAACGTCAACGACATGCTCATGGAGCTGCTCATCGCCACCGACGCTGCCAAGCGCGCATCCGCCCGCTCCATCACCGCCGTTATCACCCACTACGGCTATGCCCGCCAGGACCGCAAGGCCGGCCCGCGCGAGCCCATCACCGCCCGCCTCGTCGCCAACCTGCTCGAGCGCGCCGGCGTCGACCGCATCATCACCCTCGACCTGCACCAGGGTCAGATCCAGGGCTTCTTTGATATCCCGGTCAACCACCTGTCCGCACTGCCGCTGTTTGGCCAGTACTACAACGACATGCACTTCGACACCGACAACCTGGTTGTCGTCTCCCCCGACGTGGGTCGTGCCAAGGCCGCCAAGAAGCTGTCCGACATGCTCGGCTGCGACCTGGCCATCGCCCACAAGGGCCGTCCGCGCCACAACGCCGCCGAGGTCATGGGCATCATCGGTGACATCAAGGGCAAGACCTGCATCATCAACGACGACATGATCGACACCGCTGGCACCCTGTGCGCCAACGTCAAGGAGCTCAAGGCTATGGGCGCTGGCGACATCTACGTCTGCGCCACCCACGGCATCTTCTCCGGTCCGGCCATCGAGCGTCTGAACGACGCCCCGATCGTCGAGTGCCTCGTCACCGACGCCATTCCCGTCGAGGTCGGCGGCAAGATCAAGACCATCTCGGTCGCCGAGGAGTTCGCTCAGGCCATCTCCGCCGTTTACCACGAGGAGCCCGTCTCCACGCTCGTCGGCGGCGACTTCGCGCTGTAGCCTGCCGCACATCGCATCATCTTTGATACTTTTAAAGGGTCGGAAACTCGCTTCCGACCCTTTTTCTATCCCTCGCCAACCTTCCCTGGACAATTAGTTCAGATACGTATTTTTTAAAGCTCCAAAGGGCCGTTCGGAGCCTTCTGAGCTCCCCGGCGGATGCCATGCCGCCCAAAGCTCATCTTTTTTGAGTACAACCGCCACATCTTTACCCTCAAATCGCCCTCGAAGGCCCTTAGAAACGTCTCGAACGCCCGCCGCCTTATACGTATCTGAACTAACTGTCCAGTAGCTATCGTCAACCTTCGCGGCAGAGCTCAATTTTCCGCAATCCCCTCAACCGATTCCACCGATTTCATAACACCCAGCCGTTCGTGGCGCGCAGCGCCCCGCTGAGCGAAAAGAACGGCATGGCGGTCGCATTCTGCCGCCAACTTAGTACGTTATAGCTATGACGACCGTGATTTCACATTTCTCCGCCCTCCGCGCAATTCGTCGCGCACGACGGGCGTACTCTGCCCTACCCTGGGACTCCGTTGATAGCGAACAGCAAGCACAGGCCTTGGCTGGCTGCATTCCCAACAATGACGCGATAGACTTTGGCGCACTTTCGATACTCGACGCCTGGAATGAAGATGATTCCGAACTGCTCGATCTTCTCGTTTCAAACGAAGACAACAGGCGCCCCGACAAGCGACTTCTTCAGCATATTCTCACCGCTCCGCTTCCTGAAGGTGCAATTATGCACGTCGAGGCCGACATCTACGCTACGTCTCCTGCCATGACAGCCATGCTTTGTTCCAAGAATGAATCAGTCGCCAAAACCTTGATGCTCCTTATGGAACTGCTCGGAACCTACTCCCTTCCCCCCGGGGCAACATACCCCATTGCCTATGACGCCATCTGGCCCAAGGGCGATGTCTACGAAGCGATGGACGACCTCGATTGCCGGGACGACCAGTCGGCGACCGAACAGCAGAACGAAACCTGCTATGAACAAGCGCACTACAAGTGCGAGCCCGCCACGACCATCGAAGAGCTCGAGGCGGTCGCACGGTTCGCCAAAAGTAGCTCATACGCCTCGTTTCGCACGGCAGTCAAACTCGCCCGAGCTGGATCCGCATCCCCAGCCGAATCCCTAATGTTTGCCGTTCTCGGAGCGCCCATGCGCTTTGGCGGATTCGGATGTTGCAGCCTGCCCATGGGAGGCCTGCTACTCAACTATCGAATCGACTTCGACACTCTTGCGGTCAACATGTCCTCCGGCATCCCTTACGCCATCTGCGACCTATATTGCCCGGCAGCCAGAGTCGACAACGAATACAACGGAATTGGGCATGAGCTTCAAAACGCTCGCATCCACGATGGCAATCGAAATAATGGCCTCAAGGCAATGGGCGTCCACGTCCTAGTTATCAATCGCGACCAAATGAAAGACCTTGTTGCACTCGAAGCCTTCGCCCAAACGATGCATCGACTCGCGGGAGTCCGATTCCGATATCGCATCAAGGGCTATCGCAAGCGTCAGGCCGCTTGGCTCAACGCTCTGCGGGCCGGAATCGGCCTTGCGCCGGTCTAAACGGCGAATCACCCGTGCGCCGTCGAACAGGGCTGGACAGTTAGTTCAAATACGTATAAATAGACACATTGAATTAGGCTGTTTTACAGCTATCTCTATACCATTCGCCCTATTTGAAAGCGGGGCAGACTTCAAAACAGCGTCATATGGACTAACTAAAGTTCCAAAACAACGTATCGGCATTGAATTGAGCAATTCGAGTCCTCAGAACTTATACGTATCTGAACTAACTGTCCACCTCGGATTTTGACGGCCGTCCAAACGCCCCCAAACAACCTCAATTGCCCTCCATTTGACAGCGGCAACAGGGTCGCTCACCATAACAGGCGACAAATCAACGAAAGGATGAACATGGCAGCTGCACAGCCGCTTAAGATTCGCATGGTTGCCGGGCTTGGCAACCCGGGCGAGGAATATGCCGAGACCCGTCACAACGCTGGTTTCAAAGCAATCGATGAGCTGGCCCGTCAGGCCGGCGTCACGTACTGGAAAAACCAAGCAGGCACCGAGGTCGCGCTCATCAACATCAACGACCCCGAGGAAGAGGACGGCAAGCGCCAGATTGTGCTGGTCAAGCCGCAGTCGTACATGAATACCTCGGGCGGCCCCATCTCCAAGCTCTGCCGCGAATACAAGATCAAGGCCGAGGAGCTGCTCGTAATCCACGACGAGCTCGACATTCCCGCCGGCGACGTGCGCGTTAAGGTGGGCGGCGGCCATGCTGGCCACAACGGCCTGCGTTCCATCATCGACAAGATGGGCAGCCGCGACTTCAGCCGCATCCGCACCGGCATCGGCAACCCTCCCGGCAAGATGCCCGTCGCTGACTACGTGCTTAAGCAGCTGCGCGCCCGCGAGGCCGAGGATTTCCAGGACACCTGCGCCCGCGCGGCCGACGCCGCCGGCCTGGCGATCGTGCACGGCGTGGTCTACGCTCGCGACCATGTCAACGGCGCCGCCTCCGCCAACGGCAAGCACTAAAATCTACCAAAAAGGGATGTTTATTTTGGCAGGTTTTATCTACGAAAACGCCCCAGTGGCCGCATCGCAATAAACCCCGCACTGTCATACACACATAGCGCCCCAAAGGGGGCCGGCCTCATCACAACCTGAGGCCGGCCCCCCTTTGCCGTTTTGCCTGATAAAACCGACCAAAATAAACCTATCCCTATTTGGTAGGTCGAAGTGGATAAACCCTGCTCCCAACCGCCGAAGACACACGTAAGTGACATGTCCATGAGGGTATAATTTGCACCGTATGTCTGCACAACGCCTGTGCGCGTACGGTTTTACTCGGGCTACCGTCCATTTCCGTGGAGGCACGGTTCGGCAGCCCTAACAAGAGAGGGGTTCTATGTATAAGATCCTGGAGAAGACGCAGTTCTCGGAGAAGGTGTTCAAGTTCCGCATCGAGGCGCCCGCAATCGCCAAGCATGCGCACGCTGGACAGTTCCTCATGGTTCGCGCCAACGAGACGGGCGAGCGCGTCCCGTTTACCCTGGCCGGCTGGAACGGTGACGAGGGCTGGGTCGAGTTCATCTTCATGGTGATCGGCAAGACCACCGAGATGCTGTCCACCTACGAGGCCGGCGAGTCGCTGCGCGACGTCGTGGGCCCGCTGGGCGTTCCCACCGAGATGGCCGAGGGCCCCTGCGCTGTCATTGGCGGCGGCGTCGGCCTGGCAATTGCCTTCCCGGTCGCCAAGCACCTGGTCGAGACCGGTCACGAGGTGCACGCCATCATGGGCGCCCGCACCAAGGACCTCCTGCTCATGGAGGACCAGTTCCGCGAGCTCCTCGACGAGGACCACATCCACATCACTACCGATGACGGTTCCTACGGCGAGCAGGGCGTTGTCACCGCTCCGCTGGAGCGCCTGCTGCAGGACAAGGCCGTGAGCCAGGTCTTCTGCGTCGGCCCCGTTCCGATGATGAAGTTCTCGACCCTCACCGCCCAGAAGTACGACACCCCCATCACCGCGTCCCTCAACCCCATCATGGTTGACGGCACCGGCATGTGCGGCTGCTGCCGCGTCGAGGTGGGCGGCGTGACCAAGTTCGCTTGCGTCGACGGCCCCGACTTCGATGCTACCCTGGTCGACTGGGATGACCTTCGTGCCCGCCAGGCCGCTTACCGTTCCGAAGAGGGCGAGTCCCTCAAGGCCTATGAGGAAAAGAGCTGCGCATGCCACTAGTTAACGGTCGTTTCGTTGCCGATATGAAGTCACCCCGCACCCCCGATAACGAGGAGCCGGCTGCCGAGCGCGCCTGCGACTTCCGCCCCGTCGACAAGGGCTTCACCGAGGAGATGGCGCTGGCCGAGGCCGAGCGCTGCCTCAACTGCAAGAAGCCGTTCTGTGTTGAGGGCTGCCCCGTCAACATCAACATCCCCCGCTTTATCGAGCAGATCCGCGCGAAGGACTTCGGCGGCGCCCTCGATACCATCCGCGAGGACTCCATGCTTCCCGCTATCTGCGGCCGCGTCTGCCCGCAGGAGAACCAGTGCGAGGGCAAGTGCATCCGTGGTAAGAAGTCCGAGCCCGTGGCCATCGGCCAGCTCGAGCGCTTCCTGGGTGACCGCCCCGAGCTCGCCTCCACGCCCAAGATGGCTCCCAAGAACGGCAAGAAGGTCGCCGTCGTGGGCTCTGGCCCGTCCGGCATCACCTGCGCCGGCGAGCTCGCCCGTAACGGCTTTGACGTTACCGTCTTCGAGGCCTTCTTCACCGGCGGCGGCGTGCTGGTCTACGGCATCCCCGA
>CABSMZ010000120.1 GCA_902478875.1 uncultured Collinsella sp. | reverse complement strand
CTCTCTCCGTCGTCGGCAGCGTCAGATGTGTATAAGAGACAGGTTCAGGAACAGTCCCACAAAGGCAAAGCAGACCCAGGTCTCGGCAAAGCCGAAGGGTTGGATACCGGGGACGAGGAACGTGGCGATCGCGATGGCGATCGAGGTGAAGAGCCAGTTAAGCATAAAGCGCATGGCGTGAATCCTTTCTTGCGCCGGGATTGCTGGCGTCGCGTGAAGCGGCTTACGGCGGCGACCTGGATGGTTGCGCGGGCGCGCCGCGGTGTTTGGGCGCCCATTGTCTCAAATATTCGTGGAGCTTACGTGCGCATATGGTTTCTAAACGGCGTTCGTCCTGAAAAACGCGCCGCTGGCAGAGAGTCTTGTCGCTTTAGTTTGGTGGTGTGCTACACTGCTACGGGCAAAAGCCACAGGCGTTGCCCTATTGCATAGAACGGGTGAACGATGCCCGATGTCAGTATCAACTTCGATGCCTTTTGGCGGGTTTGGCGGTGATCGATGAATATCGAGAACATGTTTGACAAGCCTGATGTCAAGCAGCTGGTCCACGCATTTAGCCTTTTGGACGACGAGAAGGATATCCAAGCGTTTTTGACCGATATCTGCACGCCGCGCGAGATTTGCGACCTTTCTCAGCGTTTGCAGGTTGCGCGCTATTTGGACGAGGGCGAGCCTTATGTTGAGGTTCAGGCCCGTACCGGCGCTTCGTCCACCACGGTGAGCCGCGTTTCAAAGGCGCTGAACGGCGAGTACGGTGGCTACCGCAAGATCCTCATTAAGTTGGAGGATGGCGAGTAGGCCAGCGACAACATTGAATTACGAAGAACCGTCCCTCCGGGGGCGGTTTTTATATGCCTGCAATCGGCTGGTGCGTTGGGTTCAGGTTGCTTTGTACCAAAAGATGGAACTGCGGTGGCAATGTGTCCGCTTGGGCGGGTAGGATGGATGCATTGATTATTGCGAACGGTTTGAGCGGAGGACCATGCCTGTTCGAATCTATACCACCAATGCCGGCACGGATTTGAGCGATGCCGAGTCGGCGCTGCTTACCGACCTTATTGCCCGTCACGGGCGTGCCGTGTTGCTGGCACCAACGTTTGCCGAGCTCGATCTGTGCCGTCATGATGCGGCGGAAGCCGGCATTTCGCTGGGTATCGACTACAAGACACCCGCATCGTGGCTTCGCTCGCTTTGGGAGCTTTTGGGCGACGGGCGCGGTTTCGTCGACAACCTTCAGCGCCAGATGCTGTTCTCGGACATGATCGACCGCCGCGACGACGCCGCTCTGCAGCCGCTTTCGCGCAGCCAGGGCACAGTGCGCATGCTCGCGCGCATGGCCCGCGACGTGTTGCCGGGCGTTGCGGGGACGGGCGACGAGCGCTGCCGCGACGCCGCCGCTCAACCCGAGCCCAAAAGTGACGCCGAGGCCCGCGTGTTCGAGCTGTTGAGCGCCTATGCGAGCGGCTTGGACCGTCGAGACATGGTCGAGCCCTGCGAAGCCGCCGATATGATGGCAGAAGCCCTGGCGAACAGCCTGCCGGCGTGCGCCCGCGCCGTATGCGTGCGCGGTACCACGTCGTTTACGCACGGTCTACTCGAGCTGCTGTCTGCCGTGGCGAACAATGGGGGAGAGGTCGTCGCGCTGCTTGCCCGCGAGCAGGCGGCGATGCGCGAGGAGCTTGCCACGGCATTTGATGCCCGCGGTGTGCTGTTTGAGATCGCGCCGCTGGGGGAGGACGCCGTCGCGTCTGATGTCGCTTGCGGGGCCGCCGCTCAGCCTGCCTTTATTGAGGTCGCCGGCCCCCATGCCCGTGCTCATGTCTATGCGGACGCCATCGATAAGTTGGTGAAAGCGCACAAGGAGTCCAAGGCCGATAAAGCTACTGTAACGCCCGCCGACCCCGTGCGCGTGCTCGTCGTTTCTGCCCGGGCACCCCAGCTGTTCGGCGAGCTCGCCGCCCGTTTGGCGGCGCGTCACATTGCGGCCGAGACGACTGAGTTCACGGCGTTTTCCCAGTCCATCGCGGGCAGGCAGTTTACGGCGCTCGCCAACCTGATCGAGCGTATGAAAGCCGCCGACGAGGGCACCGCTTCCAAGACTGAGTGGTGGCCCGCGCCGGAGCTTACCGACTGGATCTACAGTCCGCTTTCGGGCGCTGATGCCGTCAATGCCCGTACCTTCGATAAGAATATGCGTCTCTCGCGCAGCAAGACTACCGCGGGCGTCAAGAGCCTGCTGCAGAGCGTTCAGGGCCAGGTGAGGGGCGCGCGCAAGGCGACGAGCGACGATAACTGGTTTAAGAACGTACCGTGTGTGGTCTCGGACGTGTTCCAGGCGCTGTGGCGTGACAAGCCCGTGACGGCGCTTAAGGCCATGCTTGCCGTTGCCGAGGCGTTGCCCGATCGCGCTCTAGGCGGCCTTGACGGCCAGGCCCGTCGCCAGGCAGAGACGGCTTTGCTGCGCCATGCCATCGACATCCTTATGAACGATGCTCGCGCGCTCGACGTGTCGCAGGCCGCGACCGTGCCGGTTCTCGACGGCGTTCGAACCAAGGTGGACAAGCGCAGTACCGCCTACGATTACGAGACCTATGAGGTCGATCGCACACCACGAGCACAAGTGCGCTTCGCGTCGCTTGCCGATGCGTCGGTTCTTCGCCCTGGCAGCTACGATGCCGTGCTGTTTGCCGATGTCGACCTGGACAGCTATCCGCTTTCGCACGAAGAGGGCCCGCTTGCCACGTTGACAGCCGAGCTGCGCCGCGACGGCGTGTCTTTGGAGCCCGCTGCCCTGCTGCGCGTGCGCTTTGGCCGTGCGATGCAGGCGGCGAGCGGTCCGGTCGCGCTCGCCCGTGTGACGCACGATCGCCAGGCACGCGAGTGCTACCCGGCAGCCGTATGGACCGAGCTGTGGGCACATGCCGAGGCCGCTGGCGCTGCCAAGCCCATGCGCGTGGGCGAGGGCGATATCATCGCCGACTTTGATCCCGCGGCAGGTGAAGGCCTCAAGCGCGAGCGCGTGACCTGTGAAGCCCCTCAGCATCTGAGTGCTGAGGCCGTGCCGTATTTGGTCCTGCGCCGTCGCGATGGCGAGGGTGAGGACGCGCCGCTCGTGCCGCGTCTGACGTCCGCCTCGCAGATCGAGGCCTATTCGACCTGCCCGCTATGCTGGTTCGTCTCGTACCGCGTGAAGCCCCAGTCGATCGACGCGGGCTTTGGCAACATGGAAAAGGGCAACTTTGTCCACGACGTGCTGGAGCATCTGCATGCCCGTCTGCCCCAAGAGGGCATGGAGCGCGTGACGCCCGAGAATCTGCCGCGCGCACAGGAGCTGCTGCACGAGGTCTTTGACGAGACGTTGGCCGAGCACGCCGGCAAGCGCGGCACGGAGGGCCCGCTGGTGCCGCTCTCTGCGGTGGAGGAACGCCAGGTGGCCGAGATCTTGCCGCAGCTGGAGGGTGTGCTTGCCTACGAGTCCGAGGCACTTGCCCCCTTTGCCCCGCGCTACCTGGAGTTCGCCTTCAACGAGCTCAAGGTCGAGTATGCCGGTTGGCCGCTTGGCGGGCGCATCGACCGCGTGGACGTGGACGCCGAGAATCGTGCCGTGGTGATCGACTACAAGCATCGCACGGGCGTTGAGGAGTTTAAGCTCGCCGACCCCACGGTGCGCGACGAGGAATCGGGCACGGCGCCCATCGACGATCCGCGCTGGTTGCCACCACATACCCAAACGCTCATCTACGCCCAGGCCATGCGCCGGGCGCTGGATTTGGACACCCGCGCGGCGCTCTACTTTTCGACCAAGGGCGGCAAGCCGGCGTTGCGCGGTGCCGCGAGCGCCGAGCTGCTCGAGGAAGAGCGCGGCGACGGTCGCATCCCGGGCCTTAAGAAAGGTTTCCCCGGCGAGGGTGGCAGCATGGACTTCGACGCCCTGCTCGATCGCGTTGAGGCCGGCATCGCCGAGCGCCTGCGCGAGCTCGAGGCAGGCAACGTTGCCGCCGTCGACCCGACGTCGGCTCAGGCCGCGCATGCGCGCTGCTCGTATAACTACGAAGGAACGTTTGTAAGGAGGAACGTGTAGACCATGGATCTTTCGACTTTGATGCCGCAACAGCTGCAGATTGTCAAAACGCTCGACCGTCCGCTGTTTGTCTCGGCGGGCGCCGGTTCGGGCAAGACCTTTACCCTCACGCGTCGCATCGTCTACGCGCTCTCGCCTGAATCCGGTCCGTTCGTTGAACATCTTGACCAGGTGCTCGCCATTACCTTTACCAAAGATGCCGCGGCCGAGATCCGTGACCGCGTGCGCCGTGCGCTTATCGACGAGGGCATGGACGAGGAAGCACTGACCGTCGACGACGCGTGGATCTCGACCATTCACGGCATGTGCTCGCGTATCCTGCGCGCGCATGCGCTGGAGCTGGGCATCGACCCCGAGTTCACGGTGCTCACCGATACCGACGAGCTTATGGACCAGGCTGTTGAGCATGTGTTGGCCCGCGCGACGGCGCCCGATGCCGCCCCCGAGCTCGCGGCATCGCTCAAGGCCCTCTATGCCTGGTATCCCATGGCGGGCGAGGGCGGTTCCTTTGGCGCTGGCGCGACCATCAAGGGCCTGGTGCGCGACCTGCTGGAGCTGTCGAGCCAGTTGCCGGGCGGTATGGACGACGTGTGCGTGGCGCGCGGGCAGGCCGATACCTCGGCACTCGCCGATGCCTATCGCGCGGCGCTGGGCGCAAGCAAGGCCGCGACCGAGAAGGCGCAGATGGCACTGGACGCCATTGACGCGTTCGAGGCGAGTGGCAAAACCATGGAGGATGCGGCGCGACTCATGATGTCGTGCACCATGCCGCGCGCGAGCAAGGCATTCCCTAAGGAGCAGGTCGAGCTGCTCAAGGCCGAGGCCGCCGATGCGTTTATCAATATCGTGCTTGCCTGCGGTGGCCCGGCGCTCGATGCGCTGGTGGGCCTGGCCCGTTCCGTGGAGGCTGAGTATCGCGCGCTGAAGGCTGCCCAGTCCGCCCTCGATAATAACGACCTGCTGCGTATGGCCTACGAGGCCCTGCGCGATTACCCTGCCATCCGTGCTGCGTACGAGGGCCGCTTTAAGATGGTCATGATCGATGAGTTTCAGGATACCGACCAGATGCAGGTCGATCTGATACGCTACCTGACGGGTGCGGGGGAGCGCGCGCTGTGCACCGTGGGCGATGCGCAGCAGTCCATCTATCGCTTCCGTGGCGCCGAGGTCGAGGTGTTCCGTCGTCAGGAGCGCAAGGTGGGCTCGTCTGCCGCGCCCGAGGCGACTGCCGTGGCCGATGCCCCTGCCGGCGAACTCGTCAAACTCGTGCGCAACTTCCGCAGCCATGACGAGGTGCTGCGTTACGTGGCACGCGTCTTCGACGGCGATGACGGCGGCCTGATGCAGGGCTTTTTGGATCTTGAGGCGAGCGACGGCCGCAAGGACACGCTGGTGGCGGACGCCTCGCGCCGCCAGGCCCTCTTTGTTGCCGGCGGCAGTATGCAGGAGCGCACACAGGCCAAGGCCCGCGCGATCGCCGAGCGCTTCCGCGCGCTTGCCGACGCCGGCCAGCCCCAGGGCGGCATGGTACTGCTGCTGGGCCGCATGACCAACGCCGATGTCTACGCCCAGGCCTTCCGCGATCAGGGGCTCGACTGCGTCATCGCAGGCGGCTCGGTCTTTGCCCAGGCAGCCGAGGTGCAGACGGTGCGTGCCCTGGTCTGCGCGCTCGCCAATCCGGCCGATACGGCGCAGGGCCTTATGCCGCTGCTCGCCTCGCCGATGTTTGCGCTCGGCGCCCAGGAGTTCCTGGCGCTGGCGACCAAGCTCGATGGCGAGACGGGGGAGACCTCGCGCCGGAATATCGACATGGGCATCATGAGCGATTCCGATGTGCCGGGCTTGCAGGGCTTGCCGCTTGTGACGCGCTGTCTCTTATACACATCTGACGCTGCCGACGACGGAGAG
>CABSMZ010000119.1 GCA_902478875.1 uncultured Collinsella sp. | reverse complement strand
ATCTTGGCGAGCGACGTGTCGGCGCCCACACGCGTGGCGCGGAAGGTAAACGAGCCCGTGCGGTTGACCGTGGCCGCGTTGACGGTGGCACCGGCGGTCTTTTCCACGGGGATGGACTCGCCGGTGAGCGCACTCTCGTCCACGGCCGAGCTGCCCTCGAGCACCACGCCATCGACGGGGATGGACTCTCCGGGGCGTACGCGCAGGACCTGGCCGGGAAGGATGCTGTCGACGTCGACGGTGGTCTCGGTGCCGTCCTCTGCCACGACGGTCGCGCTCTTGGGCGCCAGGTCGATGAGCGCCTCGATGGCGCCGCCGGTCTTGGATTTGCTGCGTGTCTCGAGGTATTTGCCCACGGTGACGAGCGACAGGATCGTGCCCGCACTCTCAAAATACAGGTTGCCCATGCTCGTCATCATGGCCTCGTGGATTTGCCCGGCGGCCAGCTGGTCGGCCATGATAAACATGGCATAGAGCGACCAGGCGATGGAAGCGGTGGCGCCCACGGCAATAAGGGCGTCCATGGTGGGCGCGCCGTGCGCGAGCGATTTAAACCCGTTGATAAAGTACGCGTCGTTGACATAGACGATGGGGATAAGCAGGACGAGCTCGGTGAGGGCGAGCGTCATGCTGTGGGTATGGTCGGTGAAAATGCCGGGCAGCGGCCAGCCAAGCATGTGCCCCATGCCTATGTAGAACAGTGGGATGAGGAATACGATCGAGACGATGAGACGAGTGCGCATGGCAGAGGCGGCGGCCTCCAGTTTTTTGGTGGGCGACTCCATATGGGCGGCGCCGGACCCGGCTTGCGTACTGCCGCTTTGGGCGGCGTCGGTGCCCGTGCTGACGGGTGAGGCCGAGTAGCCAGCGCGATCGACGGCGGTGCAGATATCGTCGGGGGAGACCTGCGCGGGGTCGTAGTCCACCAGCATAGAGCCGGCGAGCAGATTGACCGCGACACTTTGGACGCCGTCGAGCTTGCTCACGGCGCGGTCCACGTGCGCCTGGCAGGCAGCGCATGTCATGCCGCCCACATCGAACTTATCTTGAGCCATGGCTTCTCCTTTCTGTGACGTAGTGTCGGAAATGTTAACCAACCGATACTATACACCCATACCCCCTGGGGGTGTCTAATGGAGATGAAGATGTATGACATTCTATTATTGGTCGAGGTGACAGCCAGTTCGGCGGACCGTAGCCAGTCTAATGTCTCAATCTGTAACATCTGGGGACCGTTTTGCCTGCTAGATGTTACAGATCGAGACAGACTGTCCGCGGTCAACTCAAATGTCTTGATCTGTAACATCTAGAGAGGTTTTTAACCCCTTACTGTTACAGATTGAGATGTTGTCTCGCGGGGCGGGGGTTTGTCTCGTTCTGTAACATCTAGACCTGTATCTGCCGAGCTAGTGTTACAGATCGAGACAATTGCCGGGGAGGGGGTCCCGTCACGGCAAGACGCCCGCTCCCTAGATGCAGAACCCGGGGATCACGCAGGTTCGCTTCTTGGGGCTGTCCGCAGGCGTTGCGTACGTAAAGACGTCGCCGTCGCGTCCCACATGATTCATATAGAGTGTGCCTTCGCTCTCCGATGTGTCGGGACTCACCGTTCGTTCCCACCAGCAGGTGTCCTTGCCCTTCCACTGGCGGACCATCGTCTCGTTCGTGGAATACGGGCTCACCTTGAGCTCGCGGAAGAGTTGGTACTCCTTGCCCTCGCCGTTGTAGATGTCGGCCAGGTAGTGAAAGCCCTCGGCAAATGACTCGGGCGGTTGCGTACCGCACAGCTCGACCATGGCGGGCAGCCAAAGGGTTGCGGGCAACTTGCTCAGACACGATGCGCTTCTGGCGGCGCCAACGTTATTCGAGGTCTTTTTGACAGACTTGATGAGCGCGCGCAACTCGTTGGGCAGCAGCTTAAGGCCGTCGCCGTCGAGCCATTCCCGCAGCTCGCAATCTGCCCAGCCGGCGCTCGGCGGTTCAGTCGCAGCATCGCGCTCGGCAATACCCGCGTCGAACATAAACGTCAGCCCGGCCTTGCCCGTCCCGTCCAGAAGCTCATCGTGGCGGATGCCCACAAGCTGAGCGCCGACCTCCAGCCCGTTGGCGAGCTTCACACGCTTGGTGCACGGATAGGGGATATGCCCATCAACGTCGAGCAGGTGGTAGCGC
Source organism: uncultured Collinsella sp. (assembly GCA_902478875.1). Classification (GTDB taxonomy): domain Bacteria; phylum Actinomycetota; class Coriobacteriia; order Coriobacteriales; family Coriobacteriaceae; genus Collinsella. The sequence continues at coordinate 3,819 of CABSMZ010000119.1, read as the reverse complement.
TTGGCAATCTCGTGTGCCTCGCTACGGGTCTCGGCGGCCTTAATCTTGAGCGAAATCTCCTGCAGCTGAGCCCAGGTGTAGTCGTCAAGCGAACCGCGGATGCCGTCCAGGTAGTCGGGGATGCCAAAGCCATGGGTTGCCGCCCCGATAACGCCGAGCCCCGCAACGGCTGCAACGACGCCGCCGATGACAAAGCGACGGCGTGTCATGGCGTCGTGCCGGGCCTGCTCCAAAATCTCTCGCGCGCGCTCGCCGGCGACGTCGACCTTAAGGTGCGTGCCAGAATCGATATCAATTGCGGCCTCGTCTCCTGCACCCTCGTGGTCCTCAGATTCTGCAGCGGGGAGGTATGTCGAGAGCACCTCGAGCATCTGCTGCTCGGTAGGGCGATCGCCCTGTTCGACCGAGATGCCTTTCATGATGATCTGGACAAGCGCTTTGTCGCCCTCGCAGCGCGGCTCGAGCGGCGCCGGTTTGGTCTTGGTCTTTATGAGGTAGAACGAGCCGGTCGCCGCGGCACCCGTCGACTCGACATCGAACGGTTTGCGACCGCTGTAGAGCTGGTACAGAATGCTCGAAAGCGCATAGACGTCGATCGCGGGCGAGCGGCGAAGGGCCGCGATGCCTTCGATATCCTGCGTGAGCATTTCGGGCGCGGCGTATGCGGGCGTGGCAAAGCGCCAGATGTCGGCGCGCCGGGTGATCGTGTCGTCGCCGAGGGCCATGGTCGCGGAGCCCATGTCGATGAGACAGGGGTCAAAGGAGCAATCGGCAATCTGCTGCTCGAGCGTTCGGCTGGTGGTGCGGAACATGATATTGGCAGGCGACAGGTCGCGATGGACGACCGGATTCACAAGGCCTTGGGTCATCAAGAGCGCGCGAAGCACGGCGTTTCCGACGGCGGCGACCATCTGGGTGGTCAGCCCGCCCGAGGCGTCGTGCGGAAGCAAGGGCAGCGCCTGTTTGAGCGAGGTGCCCTCGACCCACTCCATGAGGATAAGCGGGTCGTCCTCGCACGATCCGTAGCCATAGACGCGCGGAAATCCGCGCAGGTGCGAGACGGTACACAGATGACGGTACTCCTCGAACAGTGCGGCGGTGTTGGCCAGGTGCGCGGCCGATTGCTCGGCGGAGCGGTCGGGGGCTTGGCCGGAAAGGATGGCGTTGTCCTTGAGTAGCTTGACGGCAAAAACCTCGCCGCTTGTGTTGGTCGCGCGAAGCACATGTCCGATATTGCCGCTGTCGCGGTATGCCGTCTGAAGAATAAGCGTCATAAACCGGCGTTTGGCGTCGTCCTCGGCACTGGGGTCGACTGCCACGGCGGTATCGAACGTATCGAGACGGATGAGTTTGTCGCCATAGGCGCTATCGGTAGTATCCATGGCGTTCCTTTGTCTGGCATGGGTTGCCGCGCGTATACGTGGGCAGTGCGGATATCGGTAAAGTACTATGATAGCCGCACTGCCCACGTATACCGCTGGGTATTGTCGTTTACGACGCAGAAGGTAGAAGACAAAAGACGGGCGGTGACCGTCTTTCGATCACCGCCCGCGCTAGTCCACAATGACAAGGAATGTCGTGTAGAGACCCAGATGGAGCCTGTCGCTGTTTTCGATTTCCACCGGGGGATAGATCTTGCCGGGTTCGCGTTGGTCGCGCGGCGGCTCAATCACAATATCGCCGTCGCCCGCGCCCGATTCGAGCACTGTGCCGTTGGTCGATCCAAGGCCCTGGGCGTACCAGCGTCCACCTTCGAGCCAAATGCGGAGATGCTCGCGCGATGCATCGGTGCCTACATCGGTGATGCTGGGCGAGGTTTTGGGCAAGGACCCAATTACCGTGCCGCGCGGATCGCGTGTGAGGGGATGGATTTGCATGTCGGCGCAGTTGTCGGCATGGGTTCTGAGCAGACCGAGGTTGGGGGCGACAGTGCGCGGCTGCTCCAGGCTGCTCATAAAGCCACGTCCGACGGTAGTTTCGGTGGTGCCAAAGTGCCCGCCTGTCTTGCTGTCGCAAAAGCGCTCGACGGTGGCCACGCCTTGGATGGGGTCAGCGAGCGCCCCCGTTGCCACAAAGAGCATAAGGTAAAGCGTACTCTTCTCGCGCACGGCATTGCCGTCAAAGTTGTCGATGCGATTGAGGGCATTTGCATATAGGCGGACTCGCCGCTGCCGAGCTTGCTGCAGATTGCCGCGGAAAGATTGAGCGTGGTGATGGCAAAGTCGCTGTAGATGGCGGGCGCGCACTGGTCAGGCTCGCGATGGACGATGTAACGGGTGAGATACGAGCGGTTGGAAGAGCATTTCTCGAGCAGGGTACTGCCGAGATAAGAGTTTCCATTGATGAGCATTCGGGCGATCTCGAGATGTTTAAGACCGCCGAACGAGCGAATATCGCTATAGAGGACCGAGCAAGGCGTCTCTGCTGCCACGGATACCTCCTTTGATTGCTTCCTAGCCAATATGGCGATAGGAATTAATGGCCCCCGGTGGGCGACGTATTAAATGGCTGCGCAATATATAGCGTAACCAAAGCAACATTATAGGCCACATGTTCGAAATTGCAGGAAGACTGAGAGATTTGGTTTGGACTGGACGGAAATCCCCCTCTGTCTTGTTTTGTAACATTTGGGGCCGGTTTTGCTTCGCAGCCGTTACAGATTGAGACAATCAGCCGGGCCCGCCGCGTCCGCCCCGTCATCTGTGGTTTACGTGGGGGCATGCGAAGCGCGGGTATACTAACCGGCGGCGAATCTGCTCCATCGCTTAGGGCCGCTGCGTCTGGACGGCGCGTGATAGGGCTGCCAAAGCGATCGCCAGCGTGCTGAGCAACGTCCTCTCTGTGCGCACCTGTTTTGTATGTATTAGCGCACTACCAAGCACGCCCCGCGCGGCTGCATGCCGTGCCCATAACGCGTGCAGATAAGGAACAACAACATATGCGTAATTCTGTATCCGACGTCACGGACGCCGAGATTCTGGACGAGACCCGCGAGGCCATGACCCAGGCTGCCTTCGATGCTGCCGACGAGGCCAGCGCCGCCGAGACCGTCGAGTCCGCGACCGAGAACCTGCCCGCCTTTGACGAGCTGGGACTTTCGGACGAGATGCTTCGTGCTATCGAGAACCTGGGCTACACGGCGCCCACGCCTGTCCAGGCTGGCTCGATCCCCGTGGTGCTCGAGGGCCGCGACCTGCTTGCCGCCGCTCAGACCGGCACCGGCAAGACGGCTGCCTTTTTGCTGCCGACCATGAACAACCTGGAGCACATCGCTCCTCCCAAACCCGTACGCGAGCGCGGCGGCCGCAACCGCCGTCGCGGTGCTAAAAAGCCCGAGGGCAACGGCCGCGGTCCCGTGATGCTCGTCATCACCCCCACGCGCGAGCTCGCACAGCAGATTGACGAGGTCGCGAGCAAGATCGCCGACGTTACGGGCCATGTTGCCGTGACCGTCGTGGGCGGCGTGAGCTACAAGCCCCAGACCGCGGCCCTCAAGTACGGCTGCGACATCCTGGTCGCCACGCCGGGCCGTCTGGTCGATCTGATTGAGCAGGGCGCTTGCCACCTGGACGAGGTCAAGGTGCTGGTGCTCGACGAGGCCGACCGCATGCTCGACATGGGCTTTTTGCCCGCCGTCCGTCGCATTGTGCGCGAGACGCCGGCCGAGCGCCAGACGCTGCTGTTCTCGGCGACGCTCGACGAGGAGGCCGTGGGCGAGATCACCGACCTGGTGAGCGACCCGGCACGCGTGGAGATTGCGCCTGCCACGTCGACCGCCGACACCGTCGACCAGTTTGTGCTGTCTCTTATACACATCTG
>CABSMZ010000118.1 GCA_902478875.1 uncultured Collinsella sp. | reverse complement strand
GTCGCGCCCTTGAAGTTGAACGTCAGATTGTCCAAATGCGGCCCGCGCAGCGTCGAGCAGTTACGCGGTTCGTAGAACCGCGTAACTTACAAAATGAGCATCGCGTCGCCAAAGCTGAAGAAGCGGTAGCGCTCCTCGATGGCAGCGGCGTAGGCATCCATGATCTGGTCGCGGGTAGCAAGCGCGCTGACGAGCATCATGAGCGTGGAGCGTGGTACGTGGAAGTTCGTGATCAGCGCGTCGACCACGTGATAGGTCGAGCCGGGCATGAGGTAGAGCTGCGTTGTCGCGTTCTCGCGCACCACGATGTCGCCGCGGCCGAGCGTGTCGGCCCCGTCCTCGCGGCCCTCAAAATAGCGCGCCGTCACAGCCGGATCGGACACCGGCGCGTCCGCGTCAAACGCGCTCTCGAGCGAGCGCACCGCGGTGGTGCCGACGGCGATCACACGATGACCCTCGGCCTTGGCCTTGTGCACGGCATCGACAACCTCCTGCGACACGTGGTAGCGCTCGGTGTGCATCACGTGCTGTGTAGGGTCGTCCTCCTCCACCAGACGGAAGGTATCGATACCCACCTCGAGCTCGACGGCGGCAAACTTCGCGCCCTTGGCCTCGATAGCGGCCATGAGCTCGGGAGTAAAGTGCAGACCCGCCGTAGGAGCGGCAGCCGAGTGCTCCTCCTTCATGGCGTAGACGGTCTGGTACTTCTCGGGATCGCCCTCGTAATCGGTAATGTAGGGCGGCAGCGGCACGTGGCCGGCAGCGTGGATGGCCTCGTCGAGCGTGCGCGGGTCGCCGGCGGCATTGCAACCGGCCGGCTCAAAGCGCACCAGACGGCCACCGCGGCTATCGGTAACAAAGTCGACGACCTCGGCCGTCAGCACCACGGGCGCGCCCTCGGGCGCATGGGCGCCGCCCGCACGATACTCAATCCGAGCACCGGGCTTCAGGCGCTTACCCGGCTTGACCAGGCACTCCCAGACATGGCCCAGCGGATCCACATCCTCGCGACGCTTGAGCAGCAGTGTCTCGACCACGCCGCCCGAGCCGGCCTTGCGACCGATCAGGCGGGCCGGCATCACGCGCGTCTTGTTGATGACGAGCACGTCGCCCGGCTCGATATAGTCGATGATGTCGCGGAAGATGCGGTGCTCGACGGTGCCGCCATGCTCCAGCGGCGTTCCTGTCTGGGAGCCCTTGCGATCCACCACCAGCAGGCGGCAGGAGTCGCGTGGCTCGGCAGGCGCCTGGGCAATCAGTTCCTCAGGAAGGTTGTAGTCAAAATCATCGGTACGCATAGACACGTCGGATACTCCTTATATAGCTAAAGTCCGCTCTACATCCTAGCAGGCTGACGTCCCAAATGAACTACTTTTTGGACGCTTTGCGCTCGTCGCGGATGCGGGCGCGGTCCATGGCCGCCTCGACAGCCGAGAAGCGGCAGCCACAGTAGTTCTGCCGATACATGCCCAGTTCGCGCGAACGACGCGTGGCCTCGGGGTAATACGGGCGAAAATCGCGAATCACCGGAGTGAGACCGCGGGCAGCAGCCAGACGCTCCAACACATCATTGCAGGTTTCGAACAACTGGTACGGCGAGACGGCGAGCGTCGTGCCCACAAACTCAAACCCGCGCTCCTGGGCCACACGGCACGCCTCGGCCAGACGCAGGGCATAGCATGCGCGACAGCGACGGGCTCGATCGGCGCCCAGCGGGGCCACGCCGGCCTCCCAGCGCCCCCGGTCCTCCCCCGCCTCGATAAGATCGATGTCGCCATCGGCACACCACCGGCGCAGCTCGTCCAAACGCCGCTGCCATTCATCGTGCGGCTGAATATTGGGGTTTGTCCAGCAGATTGTGGGCTCAAACCCTTCCTCGCGCAGCAGGCGGACCGGCTCAAGAGAGCACGGCGCACAGCACGCATGCAGCAACAACGGCTTCATCGACATCTCCTCACCCGAAAAAGCGCACGCCAAAGGACGTATCCTCGCAGGCGACAATGCGGCGGTCGCGCAAAATGGTCCGCACGTAATACCAGTCGCCCACACAGCCCGACAAATGCAAGCCGGCCGCCAGGTAGCACAGCAGCGGATAGCCCAAAAACGCAAACCCCAGGGCAAGCGCCGCCGTCACAACAACCGTCGGCGCCAGGCAAACCGCCATGTACCGCCGGCGCGAATACACAACGCCCTCGGCGCAGGCATAGATCATCGCCGTCTCGCGATTCGCCCCAAAGGTCACCTTCGCGCCCGCAGGCGCCAGCAGCTTAAAAAACACACCGTGCACCAGCTCGTGCACGGCGAACGACGCCATTGAGATCGCAGCCAAGCCGACTATCCAGCCCACGACAGCCATCCAGCCGCCCGCGTCAGCCGCATCCAAGTCTGCAGGCCCACCCAGCAACATAAACACCGGCACCAAGCACACGGCAAATGCGCCGAGCACGGTCATCCCCCACACAAAGCAGGCGTGCAGAAAATCCTCGTCTTCAAACGCATGTATGTTGGAAATCTCATTCATAGCATCTTAGGATAGCGCCCCTGCCACGTACCCGTCCGCATGTGCGATAATGTCGAACGATATGCACGAATTGACCACCGCGCCGCCGAGCCCCACGCCCGGCTGCGCTCTCACCATATGCGAAGGAGTCCCATGGCATCCAAATACTCCATGAACGACCGTCCCAGCTGGCCTCGCCGCGCCATCGTTACCGCCGGCGAGCCCTACGGCAACAAGGGCCTTCACTTTGGCCACGTTGGCGGCGTCTTTGTCCCTGCCGACTTCTTCGCCCGCTTCCTGCGCGACCGTCTGGGCCGCGAGAACGTCATCTTCACCTCGGGCACCGACTGCTACGGCTCGCCCATCATGGAGAGCTACCGCAAGCTCAAGGAGAACGAAGGCTACGATAAGTCCATCGGCGAGTATGTCGAGTCCAATCACTCCCGCCAGGCCGCGACCCTCAACAACTACAACATCAGCTGCGATATCTACGGCGGCTCGGGCCTTGAGCCGGCTGCGCAGATTCACAACGAGGTGACCGCCGAGATTATCGAGCGTCTGCACGAACAGGGCACCATCTCCAAGCGCTCCACGCTGCAGTTCTACGACGCCAAGGCCGGCACGTTCCTCAACGGCCGCCAGGTGATCGGCCGCTGTCCCATCCAGGGCTGCAAGTCCGAGAAAGCCTACGCCGACGAGTGCGACCTGGGTCACCAGTTTGAGCCCGAGGAGCTCATCGCGCCCAAGAGCCAGCTCACCGGCGAGGTGCCCGAGCTGCGCCCGGTCGACAACCTCTACTTCGACCTGCCGGCCTACCTCGACTTTATGAAGACCTACACCGCCAAGCTCGCCCAGAACCCGCAGGTTCGCTCCGTGGTCTCCAAGACCATGGATGAGTGGCTGCTGCCGGCTCAGCTCTACATTCAGAACAAATTCCGCGAGGCCTTCGACGCCGTCGAGGACCAGCTCCCCGAGCACACCGTGCTGGAGCCCGAGGGCAACAAGAGCAGCTTTACCGTCACCTTCCCCAGCTGGAAGGAGCGCGATGACGCCCACGCGGTGCTCGCCAACGGCGGCGTGCGCTTCCGCAGCGGCAAGGCACTCGTGCCCTTCCGCATCACCGGCAACATCGACTGGGGCGTTCCGGTGCCCGAGGTCGATGGCGTCTCCGACGTCACCTGCTGGTGCTGGCCCGAGAGCCTGTGGGCGCCCATCAGCTATACGCGTACCGTGCTCGCGCGCGATGCCAAGGCCGCCGGCGTGACCGAGGGCGTCGCCGCCCAGGATGCCGCCCTCATGGGCGAGCCCGCTGCCGACTCCACGCAGGTCCCCGCGCCCACCTACCAGCACAGCTCGCTCGACTGGCGCGACTGGTGGTGCTCAGACGACGCACAGATCTACCAGTTTATCGGTCAGGACAACATCTACTTCTACTGCATCGCGCAGACCGCCATGTGGGAGGCCCTGGGATGGGACCTCACGCAGAGCACCGTCAGCGCCTGCTACCACCTGCTCTACATGGGCAAAAAGGCCAGCTCGTCCTCGCAGACGCCTCCCCCGCCGGCAGACGACTTGCTCAACCACTACACCTGCGAGCAGATGCGTGCGCACTGGCTGTCGCTCGGCCTGTCCGAAAAGCCGGTGAGCTTTAGCCCCAAGGCATACGACACGCGTGTGACCGGCAAGGACAAGGACGGCAACGAGGTGCGCGCCTGCGACGACAAGCGCGTTATCGATCCGGCCCTTAAGGAGAGCGCCCTTTTGACCGGCGTATTCAACCGTCTGGCCCGCAGCTGCTTCTACGGCGTCGCCGTCAAGGAAGGCGACGAGAGCCCCTATCGCAACGGCTGCATCCCCGCCGGTGCCGCCTCTGCCGCCGTGGTCGAGGCTGCCGAGCAGGCAGCTCTTGCCTTTGAGCAGGCCATGTACAAGTTTGAGACGCACCGCGCGCTTGCCGTGTGCGACGACTACCTGCGCGCCGCCAACAAGCGCTGGAGCGACGCCTCCAAGGCCGCCAACAAGCTCGAGGGCGACGAAGCAAACGCAGCGATGACGCAGGCCCTGGTTGATGCCTTTACCGAGCTGCGCGTGGCGACCGTCCTGATGCACGGTATCGTCCCGGCCGGCTGCGAACTCATCTGCGAGTACTTCGACGTCGATCCGGTCGCCTTCTTTAGCTGGGATAACATCTTTGCCTCCACGGACGAGTTCGTAGAGAGCCTGGGCGAGAAGCCCGGCGACCACCGCGTGAAGCCGCTGCCCCCGCGCTTCGACTTCTTTAGCAAGCACGAGAGGCAGTACTAAAGCACGCCAGCAGCGGCGTGCCCGGAAAGTAGTCAATTTGGGACGGGAAGGAAAGACGGATGTCCAAGCCGCGTCGTCGTAAGCAGAAAAAGCAGGTCAAGCCCGAGCTCAAGCTCAGGCAATTTGCCGCCACCGAGCTTTCCGACCAGCTTGCCGCCCTTCCCTGCGCCGCCGACCTGCCGCGCTTTATGGTCGATACGGTCGCTGGCGCCTATGCCCTCACCGATGCCGAGCTCATGATCGAGGGCTTTGGCGCCGCAGCCGCACGCCCGGTCACGCTGCGCGCCAACACGCTCAAGGCAACCGCCGAGGACATCGCTGCGGCGCTCGATGCCGCCGGCATCGCGCACCAAACCGTTACCTGGTATCCGGACGCCTTTATCCTGCCCGAGGCCCAGGTTTCCGATCTGTGGGATCTCGACATCTACCGCGACGGCAAGATCTATCTGCAGAGCCTGTCGTCCATGATGCCGCCTTTGGTGTTGGATGCTCAGGCCGGCGAGGACATCCTGGACATGTGCGCAGCCCCTGGCGGCAAGACGACGCAGATCGCCGCCCTCACCCAGGGCCAGGCACACCTCACCGCCTGCGAGATGAGCATTCCCCGCGCCGAGAAGCTCGAAGCCAACCTCCACCGCCAAGGTGCCAAAAACGTGCCCGTCATGCGCATCGACGCACGCGAGCTCGACGAGTTCTTCCGCTTTGACCGCATCCTGCTCGACGCTCCCTGCACCGGCACGGGCACCGTCATCAGCGGCAACGAGAAAAGCCTGCGCGGCCTGACCGAGCAGCTGCTGAGCAAGTGTGCCCGCTCGCAGCGAGCACTTCTGGACCGCGCCATGGGAGCCCTTAAACCGGGCGGCACGCTCGTCTATTCGACTTGTTCGATCTTGCCGCAGGAAAACGAGGACGCCCTGCAAGAGGCGCTCGACAAGCATATGGACTGCGAGCTTATCCCCCTCGACGGCACGCCGAGCGAAAGCGAAGCGCGTCGCGCCCAGGACGCCGGCGAGGAGCCGCATATCGAGAGCAACGCTCTCACCGAGGCCATCGCCGCGGGTCAGGTATCGGCCGTCGCCAACGGCCTGCCCGGCACGCTGACCATTCCGCCTAGCCGCGACTTTGAGGGCTTCTACATTGCCCTGATCCGAAAACGCAGCTAGCGCACGGATCCAAAACTCAACAAGCTATCTCTGTGCGCGTTTGCCCTGCTGGTCGCGATGCTGTTTAAGCATCTGTCTCTTATACACATCTCCGAGCCCACGAGACCGTACTAGATCTCG
>CABSMZ010000117.1 GCA_902478875.1 uncultured Collinsella sp. | reverse complement strand
TTCGAGGCCTTCTTCACCGGCGGCGGCGTGCTGGTCTACGGCATCCCCGAGTTCCGTCTGCCCAAGGCGGTCGTCAAGCGCGAGATTGACGGCCTGGAGGACATGGGCGTCAAGTTTGAGTACAACTCCGTCGTGGGCAACATGGCCACGGCCGAGGAGCTGTTCGAGCAGGGCTTCGACGCCATCTATGTGGCGACCGGCGCTGGCCTGCCCAAGTTCCTCAACGTCCCCGGCGAGAACCTGCCCAACGTCTTCTTCGCGAACGAGTACCTCACCCGCGTGAACCTGATGAAGGCCAACAAGTTCCCCGAGTACGACACCCCCACCAAGCACGGCAAGAACGTCGTCGTCTTTGGTGGCGGCAACGTGGCTATGGACGCCGTCCGTACCGCCAAGCGTCTGGGCGCCGAGCACGCCATCATCGCCTACCGTCGTACCGAGGACGAGATGCCCTGCCGTCGCGCCGAGCTGCACCATGCCAAGGCCGAGGGCGTCGAGGTTCTGCCGCTCGTCTCCCCGCTCGAGTTTGTCGCTGGCGAGGACGGCTCCGTGTGCGCCGTCAAGGTCCAGAAGATGGAGCTCGGCGAGCCCGACGAGTCCGGTCGTCGTCGCCCGGTGCCCATCGAGGGCGCCATCGAGGAGATTCCCTGCGACGTCGCGATCTCGGCTATCGGCACCAACGCCAACCCCTTCGCAAAGAAGATCGGCGGCAAGATGGAGCTCAACAAGTGGGGCTACATCGTCGCTGACGAGGAGACCGGCCAGACCACCGATCCCCGCATCTGGGCCGGCGGCGACATCGTCACCGGTGCCGCTACGGTCATTCTGGCGATGGGCGCCGGCAAGAAGGCCGCCGCTTCCATCACCAAGAGCCTGCTGGGCGAGTAATCACCTACAGCGCTAGCCACCAAACGGCAAAGTCCCCGTCGAGCACACGCCCGGCGGGGACTTTTTCTATGCCGGCCGCCCGCTCCACCACCACAAAGGGGACAGGCACCTTTGTGGTGGTTTGGGGCCTGGTCGGCGAACCGATTCCGACGTTTGTCTCAATCTGTAACAGTTAGAGACCAAATTCCTCGCTACGTGTTACAGATCGAGACGTTAGGTTGGCGGCCGAACAGTTCATCTCAATCTGTAACATCTAGAGCCGTTTTGGGCAGTTTGGTGTTACAGATTGAGATTTTGTAAAAGCCGAGAATGGGCGCTGCCACCAAAAGCCTAGCGCTTGCGGCGCTTGGTTGCGGCGATGCCGGCAGCGGCAACGGTTGCGCCGGCGATGCCAAGGGCCGCTGCCGCCGTCGCGGCGTTGTCGCCCGTGGCGGCCAGAGTGCCCACGGACTTCTGGGCAGCGGTGGCCTTCGCGGCCGGCTTGGAGGCAGCAGTCGTGGAACTCGCCTGAGTCAGCGTCACGGACGGCGTGCCAGTCTCACTTCCGCCGCCTGGCTGCGGCGTGGGAGCCGGGGTAGGCTCAGGCTGCGGCGTGGGCTCAGGCTCGACCGCATCTCCGGAGCTGATTACCACGCTGCGGGCAACCTCGTCGGAGGTCCTAACATCCTGGATAGTGGACGACCCGGCAGCACCGATGACGAGTCCGTTTCCCGTAGTTTCTCGCACAATGCCGCCGGCGGGAGTCGTAACTACCGATCCGCCATCAATTGAGAGACAAGGGGCTGCATCACCTTGATTGACAGCGTAGATTGCCGCTGCATTACCCGACACCTCAACATTTGAATTAATGATGTCAATTCGAGGGATGGCGGACTGGGAGCCGGACTGGGAATATATTCCGTAGCCATGTTTACGACTGTGGCCAGTTCCGTCACCGCATCGAACTGTAAGGCTCGAATTCTCGACGAGCACCCGCGACACGCCGTCCTGCGCGCGCATCCAAACACCATCCAAAACCTCGACACTATCACTCGCCACGAGCGTAGCATCCGCCCCGTTGGTAATACTCAAATATATATCCTTACCCCCGGACGAATACAGGGCGACCGACAACATGTTTGCATTACGCGCCGCCGCATCTAATTTTGCGTTATCCACCGCGATGCGGCCTCCATGCTCGGAGGAGATGTTTTCGGCATAGACTGCAACGGCATTGAGCCCCCCATTCGCCTCCGCCTCGACGTGGACGTCGGCGCCCTCGTTAATGGTTATGTTGCCTGCCCGCGTATGAATGCCGATGGTATGAGGCACTTTGTTCGTTGCCGTCACGTTAACGTTGGCACCGCGGATGTCCACGTCGCCGCCGGCCTTACCGTCCCCCGAAACCGCTATCGTATCGGTCCCGGCCGTCGCGTTGAGAGTCACGTCGCCCGAGATGGCGAGGCTACCGCACTCGACCTTAACAGCGCTCCTGCTCTTCTGTGGTTCGGCCGTCGCGTTGAGGGTTCCCTCCCCCGTGATGGCAAGGTTGCCGTCCTTGACCTCGATAGCGCTCTGCAAGGAATCGGCCGTTACGGTGTTGGTGCCCGTCACGCCGATATTGAGGTTGCCCTGAGCGCTGATACCGGCGCCGTTGTAGCCATTGAGCTTCATGTCGTCGGCGCCGTCCCAGGACCACGTTCCGGCCTCGTCGCCGGCGCCCTTGTTGTACTGCGTGCCGCCGACGTTGACCCATTTGGCGGCGAGCGCCACGCTGGGTAGCAGCAGCTGACCGACCATGAGCGCGCAAGCCCCCGCGCAGGCGAGCTTGGCGCCCACGCGACGCCACGTTCCGTGAGAGAGCGCGCACGCGCGGCCGTGGTCGATTGGGTTGTCATGGATTTGCTTTCGCATATGAGCCTCCTTGTCGTAAGGGGTGCTTCTGTAACACCATGTTACGGGAAGATATCCGGATCCCGGGGCACAAATTCTCATGTGGCGCACCTGCCAGCGCAAAAGGCAACGAGCATGCGATTGCCAAGCGCGCCCCCCGAAAGGCCTGCCATCAATCCCTTTGTTGAGCCCTCTCATGCCCTCGCCAAACAGGCATGCTGGAGCATCGCGCTCGTCATGATTCTTGCCTGCTTGTTCTCGACCCTCGACAACGTGGTCACACTCTCCAACGCCCACGGCACCATTGCCGTGCAAGCCTGGCCGCGCCTCTTTTTGGCGGCAAGCGGCCTTGCCGCCGGTGTTATCTTTGATCTTGCCGAGCGCCGCTACATGGGACTTGTCATGCTCGGCATCGCCGTGCTCTCGACCATTTCCATCCTGGCCGTGGAGGCCGGCGCCGATCCCAACCTGGGCCTTGTCGTCTTTTACCTGAGCTCGGGCTTTTTCGTCACGTTCTTTACCGCCACCTTTACACAGCTGGCACCGCGCATGCATGCGCCCGCCCTTTGGGCTGGCATGGGGCGCGCCGCCAACAATGTATGCGCTTTCACCACATCGGGCATCTCGCTTGCCCTCGTGACCTCGGGCAACGTTGCTCTCATCATGATCGGCGCGCTCGTTTTGCTCGTCGCCGCCTGCGCAGCATTCGTGGCAGCCGGCTTGTTCCGCCTGCCCCAAACCGAGCAGGAGCGCGAACATCAACAGCTTGCCGAGGAGGCACTGGCAGCACCGAGTATCGAGGAGCAGCGTCAGGCCTTCATCGCCGATCACGCTCTCACCCCGCGCGAAGTCGACGTGCTCGTGGCCGTAACCCAGGACGAACGCCCGCTCAAGCAGATCGCCGAGGAGCTCGGCATCTCGATGCGCATGGTACAGCGCCACCTGAGCTCTATCTACCAAAAGACCGACACGCAGACGCGCGCCGGTCTCACCAAGGTCTTCCCCTCGGCCTAAAAACAAAAACCACCACAAAGGTCCCCTTTGTGGTGGTTTTTGGTCGGTTAGCCTTCGAGCTGGGCCACTTTGTAGCGGTAGGCAGCGGCGATAACGTCCTTGCAGCCCTCGCGGCCCAGCTTGGCGCGGTTGACGACGATATCCTTGCCGCTCGTCATCTTCCACTTTCCGGCGCTATAGCGCTTATAGAACGCCTCGCGCGCCTTCTGCTGCTGCTTGACCAGCTTGGCACCTTTCTTTTTATTAAGGCCACGCTTCTTGCGCACGATCTCGACGCGGTCCTCAAAGGGTGCGGTCACCAGCACGGCAATGTGGTTGGGGTTGTTGCGCAGCAGATAATCGGACAGACGGCCTTCGATAATGCAGCTCTCGGTCTCGCCCAGATCCAAAATCACCTGGCTCATCTTTTGGAACAACTTGTCCGAGTACGAGCGCGCGTCGTAACGGTCGGGCAGAAACGCCATGTTCTCCACGGCCAGACGCTCGTCATAGGCGGCCATCTTATCGAGCGACTCGCCCGCGCGCAGCGACGCGCGCACCAGCAGCTCGTTATCGTACAGCGGAATCCCCAACTCGTCGGCAAGCATGCGACCAATCTCGTGGCCCTCGGCGCCAAAGTCGCGCGCGATGGTAATGACCACAGGATTCTTCTTATTCTCCAGATCGCTCATCGCGATTCCTTTCTAACAAATGAAAAATAGGCGATTCCTGATTCCCATTTTGTCACTTACGACCGTCCTGGTTTCCCAAGTGCGGCAGATTGCCCCGAAAGAGGAGCGCCGCGTACTAAATGTACGCAAGTGACGATTGAGGGGCAAGGTGCCGTGCTTGGGGAAGCAGGACTATGCGGCTACGATACGGCGCTGATACGCTCGGACCAGCAGCGAGATACCAAAGTTGAGCACAAAGTACATCGCGAAAACCAGGCCGTAGAGCATAAGCACCTGCGACAGGTCGATCGCGTGGGCCATCACGACGTTTGCCGTGTACATGAGTTCGGCCACGTTAATGCCCGAAAGATACGAGCTGTCCTTAATGACAGTTGTGCACTGGCTAAACAGCGCCGGAATGATCGTCTTAAACGTCTGCGGCAGAATGATGTAGCGCATGGTGGCAAAGAAGCCAAAGCCCTGGCTCTGCGCCGCCTCAAACTGGCCGCGCGGAATCGAGTTGAGGCCGCCGCGCACAATCTCGGCCATAACAGCGCTGGTGAACAGCGTAAAAGCGATGGTCGAAATCACAATGTCCAAACCCTGCACCGTAAAGTAGATAAACAGGATCCACAGCAGGTTTGGCGTGCAGCGGAACAGCTCGATATAGGCGCTCACCAAAATACGGAACGGGCGGGGCGCATAGCTTTTAACGAGCGCCAGTACCGTGCCAAAGATGAGCGAGAAAAAGATCGACAGCGCCGAGATCTCGATCGTCTTAACAAAGCCGCCCCAAATGTAGAGCAGGTTGGTCGCGTTGAAGATTTCCATGCGCTAGGCCTCCTCTACGTTGTCGAGCCCCAGCTCGGCCAGGCTCACACCGCGCGGACGCTCCTTGGAGCGGCGCTCGAGCCACTGCACCAGTATGGCGAGCGGAAAGCAGATGATGAAGTACATAAGGCAGCAGACGATGTATCCCTGCAGGTAACCGTACAGACTCACAAAGTTGTCGGAACGGTACATAAGGTCGCCGCCGGCCACAAGCGCCAGCACCGACGTATTCTTGACCAGGTTGAGCGCCTGGTTGCACAGCGGCGGCAGAATGATCTTGAATGTCTGGGGCAGTACGATGTACCAGTACGCCTGCGCACGGGTGAAGCCCTGGCTCTGGGCCGCCTCCATCTGACCGCGCGGAACCGCCTCGATACCAGTGCGGATGACCTCCGAAATGTAGGCCGCGTGATACAGACCCACGCCCAAGAAGCCCAGCACGAACGGCGCGATGCGCACCGGCTGGTCGGCACCGGTTATGGCCTGCAAAAACTGCGGACCGGCCATGTACATAAAGAGCACCTGCACGGGCAACGGGGTGTTCTGGTAAAACTCCACGTACACGCGGCTTATGGCGCGCAGCACGCGCGAGCGAGTGGTAGAGAACACGCCCAGCAGCGTGCCCAGCACCAGCGACAACAGCAGGCCGGCAACGACCACTTGCAGCGTCACGCCGAAGCCCTCCCAGAAGGGCCCCATATTTTGAAATGTCGTCGACCAACGGTCGGCGTCAAATAATCCTTCGAGCATTTGATTCCTTCCTTGGACGATGCGCCTATACAAGACCCCAGGTCTTGACCTCTTGGTCTGTCTCTTATACACATCTGACGCTGCCGACGACGGAGAGAG
>CABSMZ010000116.1 GCA_902478875.1 uncultured Collinsella sp. | reverse complement strand
GAGATCTAGTACGGTCTCGTGGGCTCGGAGATGTGTATAAGAGACAGTCCCCATTGCACCAGATTGGTGCGGAGGGGACAGGTTGGTTTGCACCAAATGGCAGAGAGACGGCGTTTTCCCAGATAAAAGCTGCCAAAATAAACCAGTCCCTTTTTGGCAGGTTGGTCGTAGTTATTACGTGGCGGTTGAGGTCGACCGCATAGGGTGCGTCCTGTTTGGCTAAAGTACAACTATCTGTGTTTAACTCGCTCGGAGCTGCATGGCACGGGCGATGGCCAAAAAGGAAACAACATGGGATTCATGTCAAAGCTGCTGTCCTTTGGATCCGATAAGGACCTTAAGCGCTACTACAAGATCGTCGACCAGATCAACGGTCTTGAGCCCCAGTTTGAGAAGATGACCGAGGAGGAGCTCCGCGCCCAGACCGATAAGTTCCGTGAGCGCTACGCCAACGGCGAGTCGCTCGACGATATGCTCCCCGAGGCCTTTGCCACCGTGCGTGAGGCTTCCAAGCGCACCATGGGTATGCGCCACTTTGACGTGCAGCTCATTGGCGCCATGGCACTGCACGAGGGCCACATCGCCGAGATGAAGACCGGCGAAGGTAAGACCCTCGTCTCCACGTTGGCTGGCTATCTCAACGCTATTGCCGGCAAGGGCGTGCACGTCGTTACTGTCAATGATTACCTTGCCAAGCGCGACTCCGAGTGGATGGGCCGCATCTATAAGTACCTGGGCATGACCGTCGGTCTGCTCCAGAACAACATGCCGCTCGAGCTCAAGCGCCCGGCCTACCAGGCCGACGTCACCTACGGCACCAACTCCGAGTTCGGCTTTGATTACCTGCGCGACAACATGGTTACCCGTCCCGAGCAGCGCGTGCAGCGCGGCCACAACTACGCCATCGTCGACGAGGTTGACTCCATCCTGATCGATGAGGCTCGCACCCCGCTGATCATCTCGGGCGCTGGCACCAAGTCCGCCAGTACCTACAAGGACTTCGCGCGTGCCGTGCGTGGCCTTGAGCGCGGCGAGGACGTGTCGCACGACATGCTTACCGCCACCGAGGACGTTGAACCCACGGGCGACTACGTCATGGACGAGGCCAAGCACACCATCGCTGCCACCGAGCGCGGTCTTAAGAAGATCGAGCGCCGCCTGGGTATCGATGACATCTATGCCGATCTCTCCGGCCAGCTGGTCAACCACCTGCAGCAGGCGCTGAAGGCCCAGTACATGTTCCACCGCGACAAGCAGTATGTGGTCACCAACGGCGAGGTCAAGATCGTCGACGAGTTCACCGGCCGCATTATGGAAGGCCGCCGTTACTCCGAGGGCCTGCACCAGGCCATCGAGGCCAAAGAGGGCGTGCTCGTGCGCGAGGAGAACCAGACGCTGGCGACCATCACCCTGCAGAACTACTTCCGCCTGTATGACAAGCTCTCCGGTATGACCGGTACGGCACTCACCGAGGACGCCGAGTTCCGCGAGATCTACAAGCTGCCCGTCGAGGTCATCCCCTCCAACAAGCCCGTGCAGCGCGTGGACCACGAGGACCTGGTCTACCGCACCATTCAGGCTAAGTACAACGCCGTTGCCGACGACGTTGAGCGTCGTCACGCTAAGGGCCAGCCGGTCCTGGTGGGTACCGTCTCCATCGAGAGCTCCGAGAAGCTGTCCGCCGCCCTCACGAAGCGCGGTATCGCGCACGAGGTCCTCAACGCCAAGCACCACGAGCGCGAGGCCCATATCGTTGCCCAGGCTGGTCGCTATGGCGCCGTGACCATCGCTACCAACATGGCCGGCCGCGGTACCGACATCTTGCTGGGCGGTAACCCCGACGAGCTGGTGCGCGAGCGCCTGGAGTACGAGGGCCTGACCATGGAGGACGTAACGCCCGAGCAGCTTGAGCAGTTTAACGCCGAGGCCAAGGAGACTTGCAAGGCCGAGCGCGAGCGCGTTCTTGCCGCCGGCGGCCTGACCGTTATCGGCACCGAGCGCCATGAGTCCCGCCGTATCGACAACCAGCTGCGCGGCCGTTCCGGCCGTCAGGGCGATCCGGGCGAGACCCAGTTCTACCTGTCGCTCGAGGACGATCTGATGCGTCTGTTTGGCGGCGACAAGATGGACCGCGTCTCCAAGATGATGGTCACGGCTGACATGGGCGACGATATGCCCATCCAGCACAAGATCATCTCCAAGGCTGTCGAGAGCGCCCAGCACAAGGTCGAGAGCATCAACTTCTCCATGCGTAAGAGCGTTCTTGAGTACGACGACGTCATGAACAAGCAGCGCCAGGTCATCTACGCCGAGCGCAATAAGATTCTGGACGGCAAGGATCTGACCGACCACATCACCGAGGTCATGCACGATACCGTGTACCGCTGCGTGCAGGAGTTCTGCACCAAGGACAGTCACGATGGCGAGCGCGACCTGGAGGGCCTGCGCAAGTGGGTTGTAGAGCTCACCGGCCACATCGATACGCCGAAGTTCCCCGACGAGGATTATGAGGCTCTGGCTGCCGATGTCCTGGCTTACGTAGAGAAGTGCTACAACATGAAGGCCGAGCGCTTGGGCGAGGACCTGATGCGCGAGCTCAACACCCAGGTCATGCTGCGCGTCATCGATACCCGCTGGATGAACTACCTGCAGGAGATGGACTACCTCAAGACCGGCATCGGCCTGCGCGGCTTTGGCCAGCGCGACCCGCTGGTCGAGTACAAGACCGAGGCCTACGGCGCGTTCCAGATACTCGTCGACACCATGTACGAGGATTACCTGCGCACGGTTCTGCGCATCGAGATCAAGGCTGCCCCGCGTGCCGTGGAGCACAAGGAGGAGCCCGCGCTCGAGGGTGCGCACTTCTCCGGTCCTGCCGAGGTCGATGGTGACAACGGCGACTCGGTGCTGCGCAAGCAGGCGCAGGTGCAGGCCCGCACGGCTGTCCAGGGTGGTCCGGCTGCCGTCAACAACGGTGGCAAGGTGACCACCTATCGCAAGTCCGAGAGCGACGATCCGTACGTCAACGTGGGCCGCAACGACCCGTGCCCCTGCGGTAGCGGCAAGAAGTTTAAGTACTGCCACGGCAGGAATCGTTAATGGCTGAGGCTTTAGAGGTAACGCCCGCCGAGCTGGACGCGTTTGCGGACCGGCTCGGCGAGGTCGAGTCGTATCTCCACTTGGACGAAAAGCGCACGCGCGTGACCGAGCTCGAGGCCAAAAGCGTGGCCCCCGGCTTTTGGGATGACGCCGACGCCGCCCGTGCCACCATGGAGGAAATCGCGCGCACCAAGGAAGATATCGCTGCCGTGGACAACGCGCGCGGCGAGCTTTCCGATGCCCGCGCCGCGCTGGAGCTTGCCGAGGAGATGGGGGATGACCCCGATGCCGCCGCCCTTCGCGAGGAGGCTACAGCCACGGCTGAGCGCCTGGCCCGTGCCATCGATGAGCTTGAGCTTTCGAGCTGGTTTACCGGTGAGTTCGATCACGGCGATGCCATTGTGACCATCAAGCCCGGACAGGGTGGTCTGGAGGCCCAGGACTGGACCTTCATGCTCTTTAAGATGTACATGAAGTACTGCCAGCGTCGCGGCTGGAAGGTCACGATTAACGACTGCCCCGCTGCTGAGGTCATCGGCATCGACCGCGCGACCTTTACCGTCGAGGGCAAGGACGCATTTGGCATGCTGCGCGCCGAGGCCGGCGTCCACCGCTTGGTTCGCATTAGCCCCACCGACGACAAGAAGCGCCGCCAGACCACGTTTGCCGGCGTCGAGGTCATCCCCGTGCTACCCGATGATATCGACATCGAAATCAGTCCCGATGACATCCGCGTGGACGTGTACCACGCGAGCGGCCCGGGCGGTCAGGGCGTTAACACCACCGACTCCGCCGTGCGCGTGACGCATTTCCCCAGCGGCATTGTGGTCACCTGCCAAAACGAGCGCAGCCAGATCCAGAACAAGGCCGCGTGCATGCAGATCCTCAAGGCTCGCCTGTACGAGATTGAGCTCGAGAAGCGCGCCGAGGCCCTGGATGAGATTCGCGGACCCAAAACCACGATTGGTTTTGGCAACCAGATCCGCAGCTACGTGCTCTACCCGTATCAGATGGTTAAGGACCTACGCACGGGCGTTGAGACCGGCAACGTCGAGGCAGTTCTTGACGATGGCGACCTGGACCCGTTTGTTATTGGCTACCATCGCTGGGCCACTGGCAACGCTGACGCAGAGATCCCATCTGCATAAACCGCCCGGTTTATGTGGAAATGGATAAAACCCTCCGAGCAGGGTGGTTTTGTATCCAAAGCAAACCCTGCGCAGGGGTGGTTTTTGTTCGGCGAATCGGTAGAATCGAATACAGCAAGAAGTTCGAAGCGCATCCGTTTGGGTGCGCTTTTTTGAGGGAGGTAGCATGGCATATCGTCTGGACATCAAGCGCATTCTATCGATGAACTTCTTTCACGACCTGCCCCAGATTATGTTGGGGTGCGCTCTGGCCGCTATTGCGACCGACCTGTTTTTGATTCCCAACGGCCTTGCTGCCGGTGGTGTTACGGGCCTTGCCACCATTATCCAGGCGGTCGGCGCATCGCGCGGCATATCGCTTCCCGTTGGTATTCAGACGATTGTGATGAACGCCTTGCTGTTGCTGGTCGTTATGCGCGAGGGCGGCATGTTCTACGTGGTGCAGACCGCGACGGGCTTTGTGCTGCTGGGCTTCTTTACCGATCTGTTCGCCCCGTTTGTAGCACCTCTGGCGGATGCGGACCTGATGCTCCCTGCCATGTGGGGCGGCATTATTACAGGCATCGGTTACGGCATGGTGCTGCGCGCCGGCGCCAACACCGGCGGCTCGGACACGATTGGCCAAATCATCTCGCGTAATACCTCGCTGCCCGTGGGCTCGACCGTCATGGCGATCGATGTTGCCGTATGTGCGCTGTCGGCTCCGGTCTTTTCAATCGAAAATGCACTATATGGAGGCCTTTCGATGGTCATTAGCGGCTACGTGATCGATGCCGTGGTCGATGGTGGCAACAAACGCCGTATGGTACTCATCATCTCGGACAAGTTCCCTGATATCGCTGCCGATATCATGTATGGCCTGGGTCGTGGTTGTACCAAGTTTAAGGCGACTGGCATGTATTCGGGTGCCGAGAAGCCGGTGATCATGGTCATCGTGAACCGTCGAGAGCTCAATACCCTCAAGACGATCGTGCGCGAGCGCGATCCTCACGCCATTGTGACGGTCGCCGACGTTACGGAAGCTTTCGGCGAGGGATTCAAGGACATTAGCGCGTAGGGCCGACCGCGTCCCATCCAAAAGACGTTCACATTGATAAACCGTTTCATCAGCGGTTCTGCCTGCTAAATTGTTCAAATAATGATAAAAACTCTGGTAAAGCCATCAGTTTCCAGCATAATGAATGACGTACGTGCATTGCGGCTGTGTTGGGATTACCTTCGGTGCCGTGCGCATTTTGTCTAATGAGGATGAAAGGAAGGCACAATGAGCGACGAAGAGCTCAAAAAGGTTGCCAACGAGGTAAGGAAGGGCATCGTCACCGGCGTGCACGCTGCCAAGTCCGGCCATCCGGGCGGTTCGCTCGGCGCTGCCGACATCATGACCTATCTGTACTTTGAGGAAATGAACGTCGACCCGGCCCATCCCCGCAAGGCCGACCGCGATCGCTTTGTGCTTTCCAAGGGCCACTGTGCACCTGGTCTGTACGCTGTGCTCGCCGAGCGTGGGTTCTTCCCCAAGGAGGATCTTGAGACGCTGCGCCACATCGGCAGCCACCTGCAGGGTCATCCCAACATGAACGACACTCCGGGCGTTGACATGTCCACCGGTTCGCTCGGCCAGGGCATCTCCGCCGCCGTGGGCATGGCCGTTGCCGCCAAGCACTGGGGCGATACTTATCGCACGTACGCCCTGCTGGGTGATGGCGAGAGCGAGGAGGGCCAGGTCTGGGAGGCCGCCATGTTTGCCGGCAACCAGCAGCTCGATAACCTCTGCGTGATCGTCGACCACAACGGCCTTCAGATTGACGGTCCCGTCGAGGAGGTCAACGACCCCATGCCGCTCGCCGACAAGTTCCGCGCGTTCAAGTTCCACGTGGTTGAGCTCTGTCTCTTATACACATCTGACGCTGCCGACGACGGAGAGAG
>CABSMZ010000115.1 GCA_902478875.1 uncultured Collinsella sp. | reverse complement strand
TACGGTCTCGTGGGCTCGGAGATGTGTATAAGAGACAGATGCATTTATTCAGTCCGATATCGTGCGCAAACTCAATACGTTGAGTCTGCCGCGCTATGACCAGTTGCCCAATGTGACGCTCTACCGCGACCAGGTTATTGAGTATGTTGCGCTGTGGATGGAGCCGCTGTTCATTTGCGTTGAGCAGCCTATCATTACGCCATCGATGATCAATAACTACGTAAAGGTCGGCCTAGTGCCTGCTCCGGTCAATAAGCAATATGGCCGCGAGCAGATTGCCCGCCTGATCGCTATCTGCATCTTTAAGCAGGTGCTACCTATTGCTGCTGTGCAGGCACTCTTTAACATTCAGCGTTTGAGCTACGATGCCCCGACGGCCTTTGATTATGTGGTCGATCAGCTCGAGGCATCGATTCGTGCGGCGTTTTCCGTCGAGCAGACTCCCGTGCCCGATACGGCGCATCAGGTAACGCGTGAGTCGCTGCTTGTGCGTAGCGCGGTATCGTCCTTCGTTTCGAAGGCTTACTTGATGAGCTATCTCAAGTTCAACGGGTTTAATAGCTAGCCGACGTATAAAACGGGCGGTACAAAGAGCCATCTGTCGCTTTGTACCGCCCGTATTTTTGCTTGATTGGACTTTATTTGCCCGAAGCCACGCCCATGCCGTAGCCGATAATGAGCCCATGCATTTCGGCATAGTATGAATCTAGCCCGTTACAGGGCATGATGATGGTTTTGGAGCCGAGCCAATGCTCGACTATGCGGTCAGTAAGCGCCTGGGCTCCAGCTTCGTTCTCAACGTGATCGATGATGACCTCACCGCCCGTAAAGCCCTCGGCTTCCATGGTATCGATAATCTTGTTGAGCATCTTCTTTTCGCCTCGCGTGTGCCCCACGAGTTCGATTTTACCGGCCTCACTCGCCGTGCCCAAAATGCGGATATTGAGCTTGTTGGCAATGACGCCGGCTGCCTTAGGGATACGTCCGGCTTTGGCGAGGTTTTCGTAATTGCACAAGCTGAAGAGGATTTTGCTGTTCTGCTCAAGGCTATCGAAGTATGCGCAAGCGTCCTCGAATGAGACATCCGGGTTGCTTGCAAGATAGCGGTCGAACAGCAAGAAAATGAGGTCCATTTTGCCGCCAGCTGCGCGTGAATTGACTAGATGAATCTGTCGGTCGGGCTCCTCGGCAAGAACCATATCGCGAGCCGTGGCTGCCGCGTTGTAGCTGCCCGACACGCCCTCAGAGATCGGCATGCAGATGGTCTTGTCTGCCAATTTGAAGAGCTCGGCCCACTCCCCTACGCTGGGACAAGCGCTCGAAGAAGCGTTCGTCTCCGCCTGAACAGCGCAGTTGAGCTCATGCACATCGAGCGAAAGGTCATCGACGAATTCACGCTCCCCCACTCGAATTTTGAGGGGCGCAAATGCAAAGGTGGTATGGGGCGCGGTCGGTTGCCAATCGCGGAGGTTGCAGCTTGAATCGGAGATAAGTGCCCAGCTCATAGAGGGTCCTTTCTAATTGTTCTTCATCAATTATAGCTTTCTTTCTGACCGATTGGGCTGCTATCTAGTATTCAAAACTAGATAGCAGCTTGCATTAAAGACAAAAGAATGGACCCCATGGCTCAAAGCCACGAGGTCCATATCCGTTTGCTTTATCTGAATACTTAGTAACGTACGAAGATGTAGTTATTGTTCATGCCGGCGGCAACGGAGCTGATGATAACACCCGTGTTGTAGTCGGAAGCATGAATCATCTGACCACCACCGATGTAAATGCCGGTGTGGTACGAGTTGACCACAACGTCACCGGGCTGCGGATCGGACACACGCGTCCAGCCCATAAAGGTGCCCGTGGTGCCCAGGCGGCAATAGCGACCAGTGAGGCAATAGCTAACAAAACCAGAGCAGTCGAAGCTGTTCGGGCCAATTCCGCCCCAAGAATAAGCGCAACCAAGCTTGCTGTATGCACGCGAAACAACGGAACCGCCGTCGACGGACTGGCTCGGAGCAGAAGGCGTCGGAGCCGGAGCAGGCGTGGAGGGCTGCGGCGTCGGAGCGGGTGCCGGCGTAGGAGCCGGAGTGTTGCCGCCCTGGTTGTTGTTATTGCTGGTCTGGCCACCGTTGTTGGTGTTCTCGGTCGTACCGGCAGTCTCGTTGCTCACCGTGGCCTTCTCGGCGGTGCTGGCGTTGATGCCGGCTTGCAGCGCAGCGTTGGCCTCGGCCTCTGCGGCAAGCTCGGCCTGCAGCTGCGAATCCAGGGAGTTTACGACGTTCTGGGCTTCAGCCTGCTGAGCGTTAAGCTCGTCGACCTTCTTTTGCGTGGCGGCGACGTTCTTCTCCTGCTCGGCCTGCTTATCGGTGAGCTGCTGCTTAAGCTCCTTGACCTCTTGAATGGTCTGAGCCTGCTTGTCGGAAACTTTGCCGTAGTAGAACAGACGGTTGAGCATATCGCTCAGGTCATCGACGCCCGTCAGAACCTGAAGTAGGCTCAGACCGCCGGTTTTGTACTCGCCGGCGATATAGGTCGAGAGCTTGGCCTGACCATCGGCGATCTCCTGCTGCTTTTGCGTGATCTCGCCAGCAGTCTGATCGAGCGCCTGCGTCTGCGTGGCGAGCTCATCGTAAATCTGTTGGGTTTGGGTACCGATCTGCTCGAGCTTCGTACGAGCAGCGGCAAGGTCGGATGCGGTATCGGCGTAGGCAGGAGCCGCGAGGCCCAAGCCCAAAACACAAGCGAGGGTTGCCGTAGCAGCGCAGCGTGCCATGTTTTTGTGCGTATTTGCTGTGCGCATGTAGCTTCCTTTCCAGTAACTAAGGGTAACGGCTAGTCCACCGTCACCAGGCTAAAGAGCTCCACATCGTCATCAGGCGGCGTGAGCTTCTCGCGCGGGTTGAGAAACGCAAGCTCAAGGATACAACCGTAACCGACAAGCTTTGCGCCCATATCTCGCACCAGTTTACCTGTTGCCTCGACGGTTCCGCCCGTCGCGACCAAGTCGTCCAGAATCAACACGGTATCTTTAGAGCTGATAGCGTCGGCATGGATCTCAATTGAATCGGTGCCGTACTCGAGCTCGTAGCTCTGGCTCACGGTCTCGCGCGGCAGCTTGCCCGGTTTACGTGCGGGAACAAAGCCAGCGCCAAGGGCTACAGCCACCGGTACGCCAACCATAAAGCCGCGAGCCTCGGGACCCACGACCTTGGTGATTCCCATGCCGGCAAAGTGTTCGGCGAGGGCATCGGTCATGGCTTTGAGCGCCTCGGGGTTGCCAAAGAGCGGTGTGATGTCTTTAAAGATGACTCCGGGCTCGGGATAGTCGGGGATGTCGACGATTTGAGATTCGAAGTCGTACATTGCATGACCTTTCAATGGGTTGCCGAAATTTCAGCTAAGGTTATTTGCCCGCGGTGGCGGTTCCGGATTGCGAAGGGGCGACGACCTTGAGCGGCTTTACGAGAGAATCCTCGTGTGAAGCCGGCGCGGCTATCTCTTCGTTTTTGGCCTTGGTGGACTCGGAGCGAGTGATTTCCTCATCGAGTGCATCGATATCGGCGTCCTCGACCACGGCGTTGAGCGACTCAAAAACGCGGTTCTTGAGCAGCGCAGTGTGCACACCTTCCGTTAGGTCGTGAAGCTTCTTAAACGCACGCTCGAGCTTGGCGTCGCGCTCGTCATCGGAGGTATCCATTCCGAGCATGCTCACGAGCACCTGCTCAAACATCGAGGACTCGCGGTTGGCGGAAGACACGTACTGACGCAGGTTGCGCGGCTCGATATGGAAGCGTGACAGCTCGGAGCAGTAGCGGATGATCGGAAAATCGCGGCCATCGACAAGCTCGCGATTCTGCGGACTCTTGATGATGCGAATGAGGTCGTTCTCGGCGAGTGAGCGGATAAACGAAATCTCGACGCCCAGCATATCGGGAATGGTCTCGATGGGATGCAGCTTTTGCTTAGTCTCCTTGGGCTCCGTCTTGAGCGGAACATCGGACAGCAAGCCCACCTCGTAAGCGAGCGTTGACAGGTCCGTGGCGTTTTCCAAGCGCTGCTTAATCACGTTGAGCGGCATGTAGCGGGTCTTCTGCAAGTGCAGGATGACCTCCAGGCGATCAACGTCCTCCTTGGAGTACTGACGGTATCCCTTAGGCGTACGATGAGGGGTAATGAGCCCCTCATCCTCTAGAAATCTAATTTTTGAGTTCGAAAGATCGGGGTATGCGCCTCGAAGTAGGTTGACGACTTGGCCGATACTCAGATAGTTGCGTTCGGCCATGCCCTACTCACCGGTTTCGATGCGCTCCGGCGTGCTCTCGTGGTAGATGAGCGTAAACGTACCGATCTGGACGGAAGAACCGTCGTGCAGCGGGGCTGCATTGACGATGGCACCGTCGACCCAGGTGCCATTGAGCGAGCCCAAGTCCTCGATGCGAGCGCCGAGGCCCTCGCGAATAATGCGCGCGTGGCTGCGCGAAACGGTCATGTCATTGAGGAAGATGCCGTTCGCGGGATCGCGGCCGATGGTGGTCACGTCATCCTCGAGCTCAAAGGCGGCACCAGTCTGCGGACCCTTGACGATGGACAGAACGGGGGCGGTGATGCGCACGTTGGCCATGAGGTCGGGAACGGTGACGTCGCTTGAAGGCACGCGGAATACGCAGGTAGCGTCAGCAGTCTTATCATTCTGAGGCATATTGTTAACCATGTTGTCCATGACAACCCCTAACTTATCGCGGACGTGCCGCAAATAATGAACCGTACGTAATCATACCCCAACGAATCAGTCTTCGATTTCAGGGTTCAGAAAGTCGATGTCCTCGTCTTCGGGATGCATGAGAGCCTGTTTAATGGCCGCTCCGCCCTTAATGGAGTAGATGACAGCCGTGAGCATGGAGAAGATCACGCCGCCGTACACAAAGAAGATGCCGAGGGGCACCGAGCTTCCGTTGAGGCCTGGGAAGGCCGTAAGGGCTGAAGGCAAAAGATGCAGGCCGTCAATAACGGGGAACCCGAGTAGCATGAGCGAGAAGCCGGTCATGAGCAGCGCTGTGGCAATCTTTCCGGGGAAGACGACATCGATGGGGCGACGGTGATAATGGCGCACGATAAGCGTGCCGATGCCCAAATAGATGTCGCGGCCAATAATGAGCACGCAGACCCAGATGGGCAGCTCTCCGCGAACCACCAGTCCCAGCACGCCGGTGAACAGCAGCGCACGGTCACAAATGGGATCCATGACCTTGCCGAGCCACGAGACCGTCTTAGTCATGCGGGCGATCTGACCGTCCATCCAGTCGGTGGAGGCGGCAACGGCGTAGATAACGATGGCGATGACGCGGTTGTTATCCGTCACAAACAGGTACAGAAATACCAGGGTGAGGATCAGGCGCGTAAAGGTGATGAAATTGGAGATCGTAAAGATCTTATTCGACGGGTAATCGGAAGTGCCGATAAGCTCCTTTTTGATCTTCTTTTTGATGCCCACAGGACTCCCCCGCTGGTTAACGACAAAACTTTCGATACTATACCCGTTCCGGCGATGTCTATCCAGCGTAAGCATAGAGAGTCCAGACATGTGGAGGGCGCTTTTAGGCGGCGGGGATTTCGCATTCGTGTACATCAGCCTCCAAACATGTCGAAAAATGTCGATTTTGGTGGCTGATGTACACGTTTTGATTCGGTGATTACATCGAGCGGGAACATTGTTGCTTTGAGCAAAATAATCATAGTGATTAAAAACAAAAAAGGTCAGGCACTAGGTGCCTGACCTGCAAACTTCTGGTCGGGACGACTGGATTCGAACCAGCGACCCCTTGACCCCCAGCGGGCCCAGAATGGCGCTGACCTGTGGTTATTTTGTTAAAGCACGCGCAGATAGCGCAAGTAGAGCGTTTTCACAGATGTAGATTAACCCAGCTCAGCGCGTTTTGTCAAGTTAGAATATTATCGGTTTTGCGGAGCACGGTGCAGCCGATGACTTAATCAACGGGGGTAGGAGCCCCGAATCGTCGTCTCTCCGGGTTCCCGCAGGTGGGCCCATCTGTTTCTAATCAACTGCGGATTTAGGAGCAGACATGAAAAACGATAAATGCAGCAATAAAACCTTACGCGTATGCGGACCCGGCGGCGTGAGGAAGAACAAGGGCAAGTGGCAGGCCGTCGTGACGGTGGCCGACGAGATGACTGGGAAGAAGGTCCAGAGGACCAAGAACACCGGCGTGCCCTGCCTGAAGCCTGTCTCTTATACACATCTGACGCTGCCGACGACGGAGAGAGTGTAG
>CABSMZ010000114.1 GCA_902478875.1 uncultured Collinsella sp. | reverse complement strand
CAATTGGTGGTTGCGTTCCGTCATGGGTGGCTCCTCGTCCAACGTGTGCTACGTCAACAACAACGGCAATGCCAACTACAATTCGGCGACGAACGTCTGGGTTCGCCCCCGCCCCGGATTCCCTTATTGCCAGACCGAGTAGGCCCCAGGGCCGAAAGCAGAGCGCGGAGAGGAAGGAAGGCGCGACCGTCGGGCTCACGCCCGTAAATACGCACCCCGCGAGGGTGGCCGGACGCTGCTTGCATGGCGCGGCGCTCCGTGGCTTCGCCGCGTTTCATGGCCATACCTCAAGCGGCTGCCAGAGCCACATTGCAAGCCGCGCGGGGTGCCTTCTGTGAACTCCGAGCAAAGGCGGGCGGCGCGCCGGAAGCGCCGCGAGGAGAAGCGGGCCAAGGCCAAGGCCGAGC
The DNA here is from genome assembly GCA_902478875.1 of uncultured Collinsella sp. GTDB lineage: Bacteria > Actinomycetota > Coriobacteriia > Coriobacteriales > Coriobacteriaceae > Collinsella. The sequence continues at coordinate 5,890 of CABSMZ010000114.1, read as the reverse complement.
GCGTCAAGGCGTGCACGCTTGAGACCGTGGCCGACCTCAACAGCCTGTGCAAGGCTTCCAAGCAGGCCGCACGCGGCGTAATGTGGAAGGCGTCCACGCAGCGGTACATGAAGGACTACCTGCGCAACGCCGTCCTGTCCTGCCGCGACCTTTTGGAGGGCCGCGACATATGCCGGGGCTTCATACGGTTCGACCTATGGGAGCGCGGCAAGCTGAGGCATATCAGCGCCGTGCACTTCCCCGAGCGCGTGGTGCAGAAGTCGCTGTCGCAGAACGCGCTCGTGCCCGCGATCGTGCCCACCCTCATAGCCGCGAACTCCGCGAACATCAAGGGGCGCGGCACCGACTACGCCCTGAAGCTGCTCAAGCGCCACCTGGCCGACCACTGGAGGCGGCACGGCCGCGAGGGCTACATCCTCCTGGGCGACTTCTCCGACTACTTCGCGCGCATAGCGCACCAACCCGTCAAAGACCAGGTGGCCTCCGCGCTGCTAGATCCGCGCGTGGTCGCCTTGGAACACCGCCTGATAGACGCGCAGGGCGATGTGGGCCTGGGGCTGGGCAGCGAGCCGAACCAGATATGCGCCGTGGCCCACCCCAACCGCATCGACCACTATGTGACCGAGATGCTGCGCCCCGAGTCTTACGGGCGCTACATGGACGACTTCTACCTGATACACGAGTCCAAGGACTACTTGCAGGTGTGCCTGCTGCTGATAGAGGGCAAATGCGCCGAGCTGGGCATCGAGCTGAACCCGCGCAAGACGCGCGTGGTGAAGCTCACGCGCGGGTTCACGTGGCTGAAGAAGCGCATCTTCTACACGGAGACGGGCCGCATAGTCGTGAAGCCGTGCCGAGACTCCATAACGCGGGAGCGCCGCAAGCTCAAGAAGATGGCCCGCATGGTCGCCGATGGCATCATGACCCCCGAGCAGGTGGAGCAGAGCTACCAGAGCTGGCGCGGAGGCATGAAGCGGCTGGACGCGCACCGCAGCGTGCGGGCCATGGACGCGCTGTACCGCAGCCTGTTCGGAAATCCCGCGGGGGGGTTGCTCAATGCAATCCAAACCTGGAGGCGACACGGATGGGAACATGCCCCTACCCTAGCAACGGAAGGAGCGACCCATGACGGAACAGGAAATCGCCGGGGAGATCAACGGCTACAAACAGCAGCTTGAGCAGAGCGACTACAAGGTCATGAAGGCGGTGGAGCGCATCTTCTCCGCATCGTCCATCACCGACCTGCTCTCGGCCATCGCCGCAGCTGCCAAGGAGGTGGCCGAGGTCATCTCGCAGCGCCTGACGTGGCGCGACCGCATCAACGAGCTGGAAGCCATGGAGCCCGACCAGCCGGAAGCGCCGCAGGAGTAGCGAGCGCCCCTTCGGGGGCGCTTTTCTTTTGCCCGGCGACACCTCGCGGACAATCGCGGCAGCGATTCGAGGAGGTGAGAAAACGAATGACCGACGTGCTGGAAATCTTCGCGCCGTACGGCCCCGGGTCGCTTTTCGGCGCGCTGCTCGTCCTAGTGGTCCTGTACTTCGGCAAGCAGTTCCTCGAAGAGTTCAAGGCCCAGAACGAGCGCAAGGCGAACATCGACCTCAAGCGCGAGGAGCGAAAGCAGGACGAGGTGAACGAGCGGGCGCAGCGCGACCGCGAGCGCAGCCAGATGGAGGGCCGCATCGCCGCGCAGATGGAGCGCAGCAACGCGCTGATGGAGGCTATGAAGGCGCTCATGGAGTCCGTCGTGACCTCCAACGAGGTGCTGCACGCCGACCTGGCGAACAGCCAGGCGCGCAGCCAGGGCATGGCGGCGAAGGTCGACCACATCGCCGACCGCGTTGACCTGCTCTACAAGGAATCGGCTCGATAGAAAGGAATCCGAAATGACAGAAATGCAAGCAATCGCAGCCATCGTGCTGTCTTTCGCCGTGCCGTTCGCGGTGCAGCTGATCAAGACCGAGGCCATGATCGGCAAGGCCGCGCGCATCCTGGCGCTGGGCTGCTCGCTCCTGGCGGGCGTCGTGACCGGCTTCGTGGGCGGCGTGCCCGCAGACCCGGGCGCATGGGTCACGTGCGCCTTCGCCGTGGTAGGCGGCGTGCAGGCGGCCTACACGCTGTTCAAGTCGGTAGGCATCACATCCAAGTGGCTCGACGCCCTGTTGGGCGTGACCGTAGGCGGGAAGGAGTAGGCAATGGCTAAACTGTTCATCATCTGCGGCCACGGCGCTGGCGACCCCGGCTGCTGCGCAGGCGGCTGCACCGAGGCCGAGCGCGTTCGCGCCCTGGGCCAGCGAATCAAGGAACTGGGCGGTTCCGAGGTCGAGCTGGGCGATACGTCCCGCAACTGGTACGCCGACGGCGGGCTTAACCGCCTGAGCACCGACGCGCCAGTGGTGGAGCTGCACATGGACGCCAGCGGAATCGCGACGGCGCACGGCGCGCACGTCATCATCAAGGAGGGCTTTGAGCCTGACGAGTACGACAATGCGCTGGCCGACAAGCTGGCGGCGTTCATGCCCGGGCGCTCCGAGAAGCTGGTGCGCCATTCCGACCTCGCGAACCCGAACCGAGCCGCCGCGCGCGGCATCAACTACCGCCTGTGCGAGAACGGCTTCATCGACAACGACGGCGACCGCGAGAAGTTCAACGGCAACCTGGACGAGCTGGCGCGCATCTACCTGGAATGCTTCGGCATCACTGCTGGAAGCGCCCCCGCAGCCGTCCCGCAGCCGCAGCCTGCGCAGCAGGAAACGACCGAGAACTTCGGCGGCACCTACCGCTGCACTGTGGACTACCTGCGCGTGCGCGACGCCCCCGGCCTGGGCGGCACCGAGGTGGCGCACTATTCCAGCGGCGAGACCGTGACGCTGGATAACTGGTACAAGATCGCCGACGGCTACGTGTGGGGCCGATACACGGGCTACAGCGGCGCAACGCGCTACATCGCCGTGGGCAAGGCCACGGGCAAGCCAGAGGCCGACGACTATCTGGTGAAGGTGGGATAGGCCATGCCGTACCCGAGCCCCGCAGACGAGGAGCGCAACGGCGGGTGCGGCCCCATCCTCGCGGCGGTCGTCCTGCTGTTCATCGTCCTGGCCGCCGCCAGCTGCTCGTCGCAGGCCATGGGAGCGCAAGACGTGACCGTGAGGCAAGCTCGCACGGACGGTCCCATATACGACCTGCCCGAGGGCATCGGCCAGGAAATCGTGTGCGACGAGCACAACCGCGAGTACCTGCTGCTGACCACCGAGCAGGGCGGCGTGTTCCTCATGCCGTACCTCGACGAGGACGGCGAGCAGGAGATCATGCCGCAGGCCTAGAACGCAAAGAAGCCGCCCCGTATGGAGCGGCTTCTTTCTATCTGACGAGCAATACGAACGCCCGCCTAACGACGAACACGCGTATGTGTTCGCCTACTGAACAGTTGGTGGAGGCGCGGAGAATCGAACTCCGGTCCACGAAAGCCCCCTGATTGGCATCTCCAAGCTCAGTCGCTGGTTTAGTCTCGGACGCTTTGCGCGCAGCGACACGCTCGCGGCGTCCTAACCGGTTCGGTCTTAGCCTGCGCCATACCGATTACGTGCGCAGGAGCATTCCCCTAAAATGACGTCGCGCCGGTGTCGGGGAAATCACCGGGTTGACGCGCCGCTATAAACTAAGCAGCGAGAGCCATAGGCTCAAAAGAAGAGTTGTTGTCAATTCAATTTGACGGTACCCCTGTTTAACGAGGCGAGGAGACCTCGGCTTGCTTCCTCTCTCAGAGCTATCGTGTCGAAACCAGTCGCCCCCGAATGTCGGGAAAGTCTGGATGGCATTGGGCACGAGCACCCAACACCCGTCGACTTTTCAAGGAACATGCGGGGCGAGCCCCGCTTGCGAAGTGTTATCTTACCACGTTCTGAAAGCGGACAGCTGTTCTATGCACGAGCTGTGAAGACCCCAATGTGCGCCGTACTTCGCACTTTTGCTACCGATCTCGTCACGTATATTTTCGCCAAGCAAAATTGACCCGTCGAAAGGACCGTTATGGATACCAAGCAGCAACTCGTCAATGCCCTCGCAGGCCTGGGCTCAACCATTACCGAAGCTATGGATGTCATCGAGGGCTTTGTTCCCTGCGGACATCCCGCCCTCACGGTATCGAACGCCCTTGTTGCGCTGGACGCCGACGATAATGTAGCTCTCGCCCAGCAGCTTGAGACCGTTGAGGGCTTTATCGACCACGTGAGCGAGAACCGCGGCGTGGCCGCCTACCACGGCATCGAAGTCGAGCTCGCGGGTCCCAAAGCCGATCTGTTCGCAGTAATCCGCGAGGTAGGCGCCCTTATGCAGACCGCAGGCGTCAAAAACACCCAGGTCAACGAGTGGGTCTACCGCAGCCTGGCAGCGCTAAACGATTCCGACGAAAAGGCAGCCGAGCAGCTCGCAGAAAGTCCCACCATTAAGGCCGAGCTTTTGTAAATAGCAGACGCGGGTCCCTTGGCGCATCGTCGTCCAAGAGGCCCGCAAACAGTTCGCGTCAACCGATAGCCGCGCCGCCGCGTTCGGCCAAAGCAAGAATCGGCATCATTTGGCGCGGGGTCTTCGCTGCAAGATCGGCATGTTCGAGCAGCTTGAGATCGTTAGTCACCAAGTAATCGACCTGTGCGCGCTTGCACGCGGCGAGCACCAAGTTGTCCTCGTAATCGCGATGGAGCGCTAAGTATTTGTCGGCCAGCCAAAGGTCCGACGCATCTGCGCCCACGGCCGTGGCGTTTTCGGTCATGTTCCGAACAAACACCAACGCCGCATCGCCAATTGCACGGGCAGATGCCTCGTCGAGCGCTCCCCCGCTGGCAAGAACGCTGCGCTTCAGTTCGTGTTGGACAACGTACAGCACGTCCTTGGCGATATGCACCGGAAAGAACAGCAATGCCCCCGCCTCCGTCGCCTGCCCAATAAACGCGCGTGCGGCAAGCGACTCGGCATGGTCGGCGCAAAACGAATCGACCCATACGTTGGCATCCACCATTATTTTGAGGGGAGCCCCGCTCACAGGATCATCCCCTTTTGGCGATAGCGCTCGTCCATGGCTTCGGAATAGATTGTGTCCCAATCGCGATCGTCGGATACAGGCGACGCAGCGATGCCCATATCTGCATAAAGCCGGTCTGCCGCTGCCCACGACGCGGCGAACGGAGTATCGGGCGCGACGGCCTGCTGCCGGTCGTCGACGGCCGCAAGCACTTCCTCGCACTGCCCGCCACCCTGCGCGACCTTGGCCACCACCTTTTTGATGAGCTCGGGCAGCGACCCGCCCGAAAGCCGCAGTGCTTCCTCGGCGCGCTCTTTAACCGAGCGATCTACGCGAACATTCACCTGTGCCATGCTGCCAACGGTAGCCATCTCAACCTCACCTTCAGCATTTACTAGCATTGCTAGCACGAGCATATATCCGAGCTAACATCTCGTCAAACAAAAGAAGGCCTGCACCCTGGCGGCTGCGGTGCCGCCCGAATGCAGGCCATATACTCAATCGAAAACGCTAACGCAGGTACGCCTTTGCGTTGCTCAGACTGTAGGCGATCGTTGAGCCGTTGTGCAGCAGCGACGACGCCTGCGGCGTAATCGTGCCGGTAATGCCGAGCGCCAGCAGCGCCGAGTTGGTGAGCATCACCTTGGAATACGAACTCGTCAGACGGTCGATAAGCCCCTGGCTCATACGGCGCAGGCGCACGATCGCGGCCAGATCCGTATCGGTCAGGATGATATCGGCGACCTCCTTGGCGATGTCGCTTCCGCCACCCATCGCCAAGCCCACGTCGGCCAAACCGAGCGCCGGCGAATCGTTGACGCCGTCGCCCACCATGGCAACGTGGCGCCCCTCGCTCTTAATGCGCTCCACATAAG
>CABSMZ010000113.1 GCA_902478875.1 uncultured Collinsella sp. | reverse complement strand
CTATTCGACATGCGATGCGGGCCTTATCGACATCGATGGCCGTACCTATGTCATGAGCGTCATGACATCGATGCCGTGGAGCGACCGCTCGAGTGAGGTTACGGCCGCGATTGCAAAGGCGCTGTTTGATACGCGAGCTGCACTGGCTTAGCGTGTTCGTTTGGCGAGGTCAAACAAAATGCTGGTACCATACCGTGGTTGAGAATTTCGTATAGGTTTGGGGAATGGTATGGCTACCATCGCGATTATCGGTGCGCTCGAAAAAGAGATCATGCAGATTAAGGAAGAGCTGAGCGACGTTTGCGAGGCACGGGAGGCAGGCTTGACCGTTGTGAGCGGCGGGCTCGACGGCCTGACAGTTGTCGCCACAACGGCGGGCATGGGCACGGTGAACGCCGCCGCTGCAACACAGCACCTCATTAGCAAGTATGCTCCGCAGGCTGTTGTGTTTTCGGGCATTGCGGGCGGTTTGAACCCCAAGCTCCATATCGACGACGTGGTCATTGGCAAACGCCTGCGCTATCTGGATACCGATACCGCGCTTATCGCCGAGTCCGCACCGGGGCTTGAGGAGTTTGGTTCGACGCCCGCGCTGGTCGATATTGCCGTCGACGTGCTTGCTGAGCGTGGGTTCGTTGACGCTTCGACAAATGCAGTCGCTTCGAACGAGGGCACCAAACAGTTCTTGGTCGGCACGATTGCCACGGGTAACCGCTTTGTGACGGGCGCCGCCATGCGTAACGACGCTATCGAAGCGACGCATGCCGATTGTGTCGGCATGGAGGGCGCGGCGATTGCTCATGTCGCAACCAAAAATGGTGTCGATTGCCTGGTGTTGCGCGCTATCAGCGATAATTGTGACGAGGCGTACGATGCAATTTGCGACCGAGAGTTCGATCTGTTCGAGTACGCGCGTGTCGCAAGTAACATCACGCTCGATATCGTCCGCCGCATTGCCGCTGCGCAATAGCGCGCTCTTTTGTAAGAACCTACGACCAAGGAGTGTCCATGGCCGATTCCATTAACTACCAGCTTGCCAAGTTCGTCGCCAGCTACGGCAAGGTTTCGCAGATTCCCGAGTCCACCTGCCCCGAGGTGAGCTTTGTCGGCCGCTCCAACGTGGGCAAGTCGTCGATTATGAACAAGCTCTTTGGCCGCAAGAACCTGGTCAAGGTTTCCAGTACGCCGGGCAAGACGAGCAACATCAACTTCTTTGAGGCCGACGACGTGCATTTCGTGGACCTGCCGGGTTACGGCTTCGCCCGTCGCTCCAAGGCCGAGCGCGACCGTTGGGCCGAGCTCATCGGTGACTTCTTCGACTCCGAGCGCAGCTTTAACCTGGTTGTGTCGCTGGTGGACATTCGCCACGATCCCAGCAAGCTCGACCACGACATGATCGACTACCTACAGGGCAACGAATTCAACTTTATCGTCTGTCTCACCAAGGCCGACAAACTCAGCCGCACCCAGCAGGCCCGCCAAGCAGCAGCCATCAAAAAGCAGCTCAACGTCCCGGCCGAAAACGTAATCATCACAAGCTCCCAAACCGGCACCGGCATCGACGAACTAAAAAAGCGCATCGCCGAGGCCTGCCTCTAGTCAGGCTGCAGCCCTTCAAAAGCTCCTATCTATATCACCTCAGTGATAGTTATTGGTAAACTATCGCTGAGGTGATATTTTTTAGGAGGTCGATATGGAGCTTTGGCACGGGTCGGAGGTTGTTGTCGAGCATCCATCGTTGGATAAATGCAGGCAATTCAATGACTATGGGCGCGGGTTTTATTGCACACCGCATGAGGAAATGGCAATGGAGTGGGCATGTCGGACCGAGTCTGATGGCATTGCCAATCGATATGAGCTTGATTTAGATGGCCTTGCGATTTTGGATTTGGAATCAGGTGAGTTCTCGATTCTCAACTGGCTTGCAATTCTGGCGAATAACAGAGAGTTCAATGTTTCAACGCCAGTAGCACGCGAGGGGCTTCGTTATCTGCTGGATAACTGCCTGATTGATATTTCTCCCTATGACGTTATTCGAGGCTATCGTGCAGACGATTCCTATTTCTCGTTTGCAAGACAGTTTGTCAACGGCATGATCTCGCTCAGGCAATTGCAGCGCATTATGTTTTTGGGGGATTTGGGCATTCAATATGCGCTTATGAGTGAGCGTGCGTTCTCGGCGATTAAGTTCCGCGATTGGAAGCAGGCTTCGGGAGCTGAGTTTTATCCCAAACGATTTGAGCGAGAACAGAACGCTCGACGAAAGTACCTGGATACGGTAAACGGATTTGACTCTGATGGTGTCGACATTAGGGATTTGATGGCAGGGAGGGTTGATTTGAATGATCCAAGAGTTAACGGATCGTGGGCCGAGTAGGACATACCCCGTCTACTACCTCGAGGACGCAATGAACAATCTCGGCGACTGCTTTGACTATGCCGTTAACGATTATGGAGCAGAAGGATCGGAAGTTGCTGAACTCTTTTGCTTGAGCGGCGTAGCTCGCGAGTTCGAATGCGGCAACGCATGGGTAGTGTCGGGAAAATCGGGCGTTGAGCTGTTCGCGCTTATCGCCGAAAGGTCGGGCTATCAATCAAGGCCGATGCCAAATCGAACCTACCGATTCGAAAAGACACCGGAATATTGGACAGGCTGGATATTGGCATACCTTCAGTGGCGCCTAGGAGAGTCTTTCGAAGATTTGCTGCATGTCGTTCCATTCGATGTGCTACGCAGTCTGTACTACCCCTGGCACGAAGCCTCGGAGGAACGCGTGGCTCGCCTCGTCTGCGATATGGCGAAAAAAGCGTCCAGGCAAACCAAGCTTGCGTTAGCAAGAAAGAGGCTCAAGAAAACCCAACAAGATCTGGCATACGAATCGGATGTGTCACTCCGCTCAATCCAAATGTACGAGCAGCGCCAGAGAAACATCAATGAAGCTTCGGTAACAAGCGTAAGAGCCATAGCAAAAGCCCTCCACTGCAACATCGAAGACCTCCTAGAACCAGTCTTCGAATACAAAGAAACCAGCGCAGCGTAAACCAAGCGCACAGGCGAAGCCTGTCACTAGTAAGTGTCCCTACCTAGCAAGAGCCCCTACCAATAAAAAGCAACTATCAGCCCGGCGCTTTTACAGAGTGTAGGTCCCTGTAGCCGCCGCCAGCGAAGTGAACGTAGGGGAGGCCAGGGGCTTTGCCCCCAAATCTTTCCGCAGGACGGCAGGACCCCCGCCGCACGAAGTGCGCAGCGGGGGTCCTGCCATGTCCGAGGACGATTTGGGGGCAAAGCCCCTGGCCTCCCCGGCGAGTATACGGGACGGCGACTACAGGTATTCGATCTGGGCGCCTTCCGTGTCGCACGTGAGGATATGCGTATCGCACTTGGGGAACTGCTCGCGCAGCTTGACCTGCAGGAACTTCGCCACGATGGTATCGTCGGTTACGGCCATGAGGGTCGAGCCGGAGCCACTGATCCAGATGGTCTTGGCGCCGCCGTTAAGGCAGGTGTCGCGCACAGCGTTGTAGTCGGGAATCAGACGGCGACGATAGGGTTCCTGGATACGGTCGTCATTGGCGGCGGCAATCAGGTCCAGATCGCCGGTCTCGAGACCGCGCGTCATGCCGGCGATGCGGCCCATCTGCCATACGGCGGTGGAAAGCGGAATCTCCTGCGGCACGACCTTGCGCGCCTCGCTCGTGTGTACCTCGTAGGGCGGGATCACGGTAATAAAACGCAGGCGATCGCTCACCTCGTAGCGCAGGCACTGGGGGAGCGAATCGGTCGGCGTAAAGGAGCAGACGGCGCCGCCCAGGATGGCGGGGGCGACGTTATCAGGATGGCCCTCGACTTCGGTGGCAATGCGGACGAGCTCGGCACGGTCGACGGTGTGGCCCGTCAGCGCGGCGGCCGCCATGATGCCAGCGACGACGCAGGTGGAGCTGGAACCCAGGCCGCGAGCGACGGGCACATCGGTTTGAATGTCGATGGCAACGGGAAAAGCCGGCTCGCCCCATGCAGCCAGTGCATCGACAAAGCTCACGTAGACCAGGTTGTTCTCGTTTTGGAATTCCTCGGGGCAGCCCGTGATGGTGAGTTTGTCGGCGCGCTCGAGGGTGAAGTGCGAGTAGAGGCTGACGGCCATGCCGAGGGTGTCGTAGCCGATGCCTAGGTTGGCGCTGGTTGCTGGGACGGTGATTTTGATCATGTGGGTCCTCCTGGGCGGGTCTGACCGTTTAGTTCGCTGCTCGGGCAGTCCTGGCTCGCTCGGAAAGCACATTAAGTGCTTTCCGGCTCGTGCAGAACTCGCGACGAACTAAACGGCCAGACCCGCTCGCATGCTCGTCATCATCCCGAAAGCTAAATAAAAAGAAGGTGCGCCGGCTTTCGCCGGCGCCTTATATGGGGTTTAGTTGGTAGCCATCTTTTTTGCTGCAGACTCGACGTAGCTTGCCATCTCGTCGACGTCGCAGACGTCTTCGAAGCGGACGGGCTTGGACTCGAGTTCGGCGAGCAGATGTGTATAAGAGACAGGTGCCGGTGCGATCGTATTGGTGGCCTGCTCGAGCACGCGCATGGCTTCAAAATCATCCTCGGGAACGTCGAGGCCCAGGGCGTCGCAGCAGGCGCGCGGGAACTTGTAAGGGCTGGCGGTCGAAAGCAGCACGCGGGCCTTGGCGTCCTCGGCGGGGGCGACCTGCTCAAAGACGTGATAGCCGCAGGCGGTGTGCGGGTCGATCACGTAGCCGTTCGCGTCCCAGCAGCTCTTGATGGCAGCGCGAACCTCGTCTTCGCTGGCCCAACCGCAGCCAAAGACGCTCTGAATTTTTGCCAGCAGGTCGGCGGGAACCTCGTAGCGACCAGTCTGTGCCAACTGCTCCATAAGGCCGGCAACGAGCTCGCAGTCGCCATCGGACAGGAAGTACAGCATGCGCTCCAGGTTAGAGCTGATGAGAATGTCCATCGACGGCGAGATGGTCGTGAAGAACGGACGGTTGCGGTCGTAGACGCCGGTGGTCAGGAAGTCAGCGAGCACGTTGTTCTTGTCGCTCGCGACGATGAGCTTGGCGACGGGCAGACCCATGCACTTGGCATAGTAGCCGGCCAGGATATCGCCAAAGTTGCCGGTCGGTACGCAGAACTCCACGGCGTCGCCGGCCTCGATGGCGCCGGCGCGCAGCAGCTGCGCATAGGCGGCAAAGTAGTAGACGACCTGCGGCACCAGGCGACCGACGTTGATCGAGTTGGCGCTTGAAAGCACCGTGCCGGCGGACTCAAGACGCTCGGCAAGCTCCTTATCGGCAAAGATGCGCTTGACGGCGCTCTGGGCATCATCGAAGTTGCCGCGGATGCCGCAGACGGCGACGTTGTCGCCCTCTTGCGTGGACATCTGCAGGTTCTGGACGCGGCTGACTTTGCCTTCGGGATAAAAGACGGTAATACCCGTGCCCGGAGCGTTGGCAAAACCGGCGAGCGCGGCCTTGCCGGTGTCGCCTGACGTGGCGGTGACGATCATGATGCGCTCGGCGCCGCCGTCCTTGGCGGAAGTGCGGGCCATGAGGCGGGGGAGCATCTGTAGGGCGACGTCCTTGAAGGCGCTTGTGGGGCCGCCAAAGAGCTCCATCACATAGGTCTGAGGGGCGTCAGCACCCGGCGCTGCGTCGAGTTTGACGAGCGGCGTAACCTCTTCACTCGCGAACGTGCCGCGGTATGCCTCGTCGACACACGCCGAAATTTCTTCGGCCGTGTAATCATTCAGTAACATTCCCAACACATCTTGAGCGATTTCAAAGTACGATTTATCTGCAAGCGAGCTGATATCGACCTGCTGGGTGCCAAGCTCGTCCGAGACAAACAAACCCCCGTCGGGAGCGATGCCGGTGCGGATTGCCACCTTACTTGAGCACGATAAAGTGCGTCCTCGTGTACTATGATAAGTTCCCATATAACACTGCTCCTCGGATGCCTTGGTCCCAATCGGTGAAACCATGGTATCAGAGCGCGCAAAATAGGTTCGCAGAGGCTTTTTAGAAAGGTAACCTCCAGCCCATGATTAAGATTGCCAAGTTTGGCGGCTCGTCGGTCGCCGACGCCGAACACTTTAAGAAGATCAAGGCCATCGTCGATGCCGACCCGGCTCGCCGTTTTGTGGTGGTTTCTGCCTGTGGACGCCGCTTTAAGGGCGATACCAAGGTGACCGACCTGCTCTACTTGGTTAACGCGCACGTTAAGTATCACGTGTCGTGCGAGGAACTGCTCGAGGACATTGGCCAGCGCTATTTTGATATCGCTGACGAGCTGGAGCTCACCTATCCCATCCGTGAGGAGTTCGCGGCCTTTGCCGAGCGCGCCCGCTCGGG
>CABSMZ010000112.1 GCA_902478875.1 uncultured Collinsella sp. | reverse complement strand
CTCGTGGGCTCGGAGATGTGTATAAGAGACAGCCCGTATTGATGCCGACGAGCTCGGCAAGCTGGGCGATGAGACGCGGAGGCAGGTTATCGATGCAAAAATAGCCCATGTCCTCGAACACGTGCATGGCCTGTGTGCGGCCCGATCCGGACATTCCGGTGATGATGACGATATCGGGGATGCGCTCCGAGCGCTCCGCCGCATCCATGGCATCTCCCTTTTGCATGTGCTGCCTCCCGAAAACAAGCGCGGGACCCAGCAACCCGGATCCCGCGCGGTCAATTGCCTATATTGAGTATACCGCCCCGAGCGGATACGAGGCCTGTCTTACGCCTCAAGTGCAGCCTTGAACCAACTCGTAATACTCGTGGGGTGCGTGATGGCGGTGCCGACGACAACGGCCCAGGCGCCAGCATCGATCGCGGCGCGAGCCTCCTCGGGCGTATGCACGCGACCCTCGCAAATGATAGGAAGGCCGGGGAATTCCTCAGTCGCCTGGCGCAGGAGCGGCAGATCGGGACCGTCGGCCATGGTGCAATCGATAGCGGCAACACCATGAGACAGCGTGGTGGACACCAGGTCGAAGCCCATGTCAACAGCACGACGAATATCCTCGATGGTGGCACAATCCGCCATCAGGAGCACACCCTCCTCGTGCAGCGGGCGGAAAGTATCCTCGACCGTCTTGCCATCGGGGCGCGGACGATCGGTGGCGTCGATCGCCACGATATCGGCACCGGCAGCAACGCAGGCGCGAGCGTGACGCAGCGTCGGCGTGATGTAAACGCCCTCGTGCCCATCTTTCCACAGGCCGATGACGGGAACCTCACAGCGACCCTTAATGGCGGCAATGTCGGCAAGACCCTGGCAGCGAATGGCGGCGGCGCCGCCGAGCTCACAAGCTCGAGACATTTGAGCCATGGTCTCGGGCGTACGAAGCGGCTCGCCCATATACGCCTGAACGCTCACGACGAGCTTGCCCTTCAGGGATTGAATCAAAGGATCGACGGTCATAAGGCTGTAACCTTTCTCAGAACAGCCTCCCGAGGCGTGTTGTCTCGGGAGGCTCCTACAGAAGATACGTTTACTTCAACGAGGCAAGAAGATGCTCAGCGGCACCGATGAGCGGAGCATCGCCCTCCAGAGAACCGATGAGGATCGGCGTGTCCTGAAGCGGATCGAGCGCCTGGCTGGCATAGCCCTCGTGCACCGAATCCTTCCACGTCTGCGAACGCCAATCGGGACCTTGGTGAATCACGCCGCCCGAAAGCACGATGACCTCAGGGTCCAGGATGTTAGCGAGCGAGCCCAAGCTGGCCCCCAGCGCAAAGCCGGCGTCATGGATGACCTCGGTCGCCTTTGCGTCGCCCGCACGGCACAGGTCGTTCACATCGCGACCGACCGAAGGACGGCTGGGGTCGACGCGACCAAAGCGCTCATCGTACATACGACCAATGGAAGTGCCCGAAGCAACCGACTCCAGATGGCCGGAACGCCCGCAGGCGCAGGGAATACCGGCGGCAGCCGAGCACTCGATGTGGCCCATATGACCGGCAGCACCATGGAAGCCCTGCATCACGCGGCCGTTCTCGACATATGCGCCGCCGATGCCCGTACCGATGCCAAGACACAAGACGGAGAACTTGCCCTTGCCGACGCCCCAGTGGGCCTCGCCCAGAGCATGAGCCTGCACGTCGCCTACAACGGCAACGGGAAGACCGAGGTCCTCGCGCAGGCGCGGCCCCAACTGAACGCCGGACCAGCCGGGCATGATCTCGTTGGCATACGCGATGGTGCCCGTCTTGGGATCGACAACGCCGGCGGCACCGATACCGACGCCAAGGACCTCGACATCGGGATTCGCCTCGAGAGCAGCCTTGATGGACGCCTCGATACGCTGGAAGACGGCCTCGCCGCCCTCTTGGGCCTCGGTGGGAACCTCGGCCTCAAAAACGGGATGGGGCACGCTGCCGTCAGCCGGGTACTCCATGATGGCAGTCGCGATCTTAGTTCCGCCGATATCGACAGAGCAGACGTACTTGTTCTCCATGTCGCTCTCCTTAGGAGATAAAAAACAACTACAGGAAATGAAGGCTGCGTTATCGCCGCAGCTTGGTAAAGGTTTCCCGGGTGCCCGAGGTTGGGGTGAAAGCGGTCGGGCGTTGACCTAATGGGTCACGCTCGACCGCTTGAGCCCCAAGATCGGGTGCCCGGGGAAGCTTTACAGGAGACCGTTGTCCTGGAGGACCTTCTTAATAGCCTCGACGTTCTCGCCGGTCATGGCCTTCACCGGGCGCGGCATGGTCGGGCTGTCGAAGATACCCATGAGGTTCATAGCGGTCTTGAAGGCGCCGACGCCACCGGCATAGCCCTGGACGCCCGAGGTGACATCCCAGATATGCGAAATCTCATTGAGGCGATCCTGCTCGGCCTTGACGGTAGCCCAGTCACCAGCCTGAGCGGCCTTCCACTGACGCACGTAGCCCTCGGGCTCAACGTTGGCGAGACCCGGGACGGAACCGTCGGCGCCACCGAGGTAAGCGCCGTCGACAACAACCTCGTGACCGGTGAGGATGCTCATCGGATGGCCGTTCTTCTCGTTCTCCTGAACGAGGTAGCGGAACGAGATGTCATCACCCGAGGAATCCTTGACGCCGGCCAGAACGCCCTCGGCACCGAGCTTGGCAAGGAGCTTCCAGGGGAGCTTGGTGTGGACACACACGGGGATGTCGTAGGCGAAGATGGGCAGGTCGAGTTCCTCATGCAGGATGCGGAAGTGCTCCTCGACCTCGGTCATGCCCTGCAGGGCATAGAACGGGCAGGTGGCGACGAGAGCATCGGCGCCCAGCTCCTGAGCGACCTTACCGTGCTCGATCATGCGCTCGGTCTCGGTGTCGATGATGCCGACCAGAACGGGAACGCGGTGGTCGACGATACGGACGGCCTCGGCGATGATCTGACGGCGACGCTCGTCGGTGGAGAAGACGACCTCGCCCGAGGAGCCCAGGAAGAACAAGCCATCGACGCCCGCATCGATCATGCGGTTGATGCTGCGCTCAAAGGAGGCAACGTCGAGCTGGTGATCTTCGGTATCGGGAACAACGACGGGAGGGATAACGCCGGTGAATTTCTGAGTTGCCACAAGAATCTCCTTAGTTGTCTGGCGGGCAGCCCTATGCCGCCCACTCTTGTTGGCAGTGTCCAGGCCGCCTAGGCCAAAGAACACGGGTAGAACGTTTGGTTAAAGAAGTCGACGACTTCGTTTTCAAACGCATTGATGCGCTCGTGAGCGTATTTGGCATAGACGATATGCCTCCGGTCACACTCAAGACCGTTGAATACGGCAAACTGGCCCTTGGGGTCGCTCGCGGCATCCATGAGCGATGTGCCCATGAGCACCGATCCGCGCACCCGAGACGACAGCGCCTCAAGGCCACCGGGAATTGGATTGGCAACCGCCGTGCAGGCGAGGCCCCGCTCGTCCAGAGCAGAAACCGCCAGCGCGACTCCGCCGCCAAGGCCCTCGCCCCATGCAAAGATGCGGTCGGGGTCCATGCCATCAAGATTGCGCGCCACCTTCGCCAACGCGCAACCCCAACGGACGCGCTTGACAAAAGCAGGAGAGGCAATCCCCTGCTGCAGCTCGCTGGATCCAATCGCCTCATCGTCCAGCGCAAGCACGGCATATCCCATGGCCGCAAACCTCGTCATGTGATGCCATCCCCGCACGGGTCGGTCGATGTCGTGAAACATCAGACATAGCGGCACAAGCTCGGATGCTCGGGCGCGACCGGCAGGCTCGATCAAACGTGCGTGGACCACATCGCCACCAAGCTCAAAGGAAACCTCGGAGTAGCGGGCATACGGATTGGCGAAATCGATCGCCGTAATACTCGGCCCGCAAACCTCAAGGTCCGAAGCGGCTATCTCTAATTCGGAAACATCCGCAGAAGCATCACCGCGCCAATCCCGGAAATCAGCGAGCCTTGACGAGACCGTTCCGGGAATCCCCACAAGGTCGGAGACAATCAGCTCATTGACATTGCTCTCGCACTTAGACATGAGCCTCCCCTCCCTTGCAGAAAAACGGAATGATCAGATCGTCAAAATCCTGAATCTCCTCGTGGCCAAAGCCTTCAAAGAACTCATGACGCTTTTCACAGGTCAGGTTGTTATAGACCGCAAACTGCGTCGCTGGCGGACAGACGGTATCGGCTGTGCCGGTGCCAAACAGCACGGGGCATTTGACCATAGGGGCAAAGTTCTTGGAATCGAAGTACGCCAGCTTGGCATAGGCTTCGTCGATACGAGTCGAGTCCTCGTCAAACCAGCGAGACCAATAGCGCAGGCCCTCGTAGGCAATGTCGTCGGCATCCAAATCCCAGACCAGGCGGAAATCCGACAGGAAGGGATAGAGGATGGCGGCGCGATTGATAAGCTCGCTGTTAAGTGCACAGGTCGCAATGCCCAAACCGCCGCCCTGCGACGCGCCGTTCACAAACA
This sequence comes from uncultured Collinsella sp., assembly GCA_902478875.1. Lineage (GTDB taxonomy): Bacteria > Actinomycetota > Coriobacteriia > Coriobacteriales > Coriobacteriaceae > Collinsella. The sequence continues at coordinate 1,858 of CABSMZ010000112.1, read as the reverse complement.
CACGGGCAAGATCGATGCCCTCGAGCTCGCGAACGATGCGGCACAGGATGCGAATATCTTGGTGCAAGCGGACATAGTAGAGGTTGGCCGGATCGCCGTCGATACCGGCGACGATATGGCCCGCGACCGTTGTGCCCTCAAATCCACCAATGTCCTCGGAGGGACCTCCTTGGCCGGGGCAGTCGAGGGCGATGAGTGCCATGCCCATGCCCGCAAACGACGCCTGCTCAAACCAGCTGCGGCTTGCACCCGGATACCCATGGAACTGAAGTACCAATGGCACGGGCTCGTCCGAGACGGGTTTAAGGTACTTGGCATGCAGGCGAGCGCCACACATGCCGGTATACCAGAGGTCGAAAAGCTGGCAGGTCACGGCATCGGTGACCGATGCCGTCTCGATCGCATAGTCAAGCCCGACGGCGTCGGCCTCGGCCATGCGGTCCTTCCAAAAGAGATCGAAATCTGATGGACGGGGCATGGCGCCCCGATACCCACCAAATTGCTGTTGTAGCTCCTGAGCACTTGGCATGGCTCGTGAACCCAACCTTTCGAAATCGCAACGGAGGTGCGCCCGGCAAGGGAACCGGGCGCACGGGAGGGAAAGCGAGGCTACTCGCCGAGCTTGGGATGCAGCAGCGACGGCGCAGCACCGAGCAGCATCTTGGTGTAGGGGTCCTGAGGGTGCTGGAAGACCTGCTTGGCCTCGCCCTGCTCGACGATCTTGCCGCCATTCATAACGATGATGTCGTCAGAGATATAGCGGACCGTCTGGATGTCATGGCTGATGAACACCATGGCCAGGCCGAGCTCCTTCTTAAGGTCGGTCAGCAGGTTCAGAATCTGCGCGCGGACCGAAACGTCCAGAGCCGAGGTGGGCTCGTCGGCGATGATGGCATCGGGGTTCAACGACAGGGCACGGGCAATTGCGACGCGCTGGCGCTGGCCGCCCGAAAGCTGGCCGGGAAGAACCTCGGCGGCGGAGCTGGGCAGACCGGTGAGCTCCAGGAGCTCCTTGACGCGCTTCTCCTGCTCGGCCTCGGTACCCAGGTTGTGGACGCGCATGGGGTCGAGCAGCTGCTCGCGAACGACCATGCGGGGATTGAGCGCCGTAGCCGGATTCTGGAACACGACCGAGATGACACGGCCCATGTGGCGACGGTCCTCGGCGGTACGCTTGGTTACGTCCTTGCCCTTAAAGTAGACCTTGCCGCTCGTGGGGGCCTGCAGGCCGCACATGACGTTGGCGGTGGTGGACTTACCGCAACCGGACTCGCCGACGATGCCGATCGTCTGACCGGGCATGAGCCTAATCGTTACACCCTGGACGGCGTGAACCAGGTTGGGGTGCAGAATCGAGCCGGTACGGGTCCTAAAGGTGACGTGGACGTCATCAAGGAAGATGATCGGCTCGACGCCGTTGACTGCGGTCTCGCTCATCTACATCACCTCCGCGTGAGGGGTCAAACCATTTGCCTTGAGCACCTCGTCGGGGAGCTCGGAATAGAAGTGCTCGGTGCCGGGCACGCGCTTGAAGACCGGACGGGTGTCCAGGCCAATGCGCGGATGGCTCGAGCGGGGCGCGAAGCGATCGCCCTTGGGGAAATCGCGCGGGCTCGGAACGGCGCCGGGCACCTGGTGCAGACGGCCCGAACCGCTCTCGATGGACAGAACGGAGCCCAGAAGACCGCGGGTGTACTCGTGGATCGGGTTAGTGAGCAGCTCCTTGGTGGGCGCCTGCTCGATAACCTGACCGGCGTACATAACCGTGATGTTATGGGCGACCTCGGCGACCAGCGCCAAGTCATGCGAGACGAAGATCATGGCAAAGCCGAGCTTGGCCTGAAGGTCGTTGAGCCTG
>CABSMZ010000111.1 GCA_902478875.1 uncultured Collinsella sp. | reverse complement strand
GCGGCCGCGGCGGCCCGCGCTGCATGAGCATGCCCTTCTGGCGCGAGGACCTCTAGGGTCTTCTAGGACCCGTACAGGTCATAATACATACATCTAGCTGCCATTAGATGTCTCCCATTGGGGCGGTGCGGGTTTTCGCACCGCCCCAATCTTGTATGAGGAACGTCAACACGATTGGATGACTGCTTTTGTAAGGAGCTTGGCCATGGACATCAAGACGATTGGCGTTGAGGAATGGCTCAACGTTTGGGAGAAGAGCGCCACGTGGGACATCGCCCAGTCGACGATCTCGTCGCTCACCATGGGCGAGCTGCGCGCGCTTGATGAACAGGACGGCGCCACGTTCTACGAGCGCCTGGATCGCGAGAAGATGAACTACGGCTGGATCGAGGGCTCGCCGGAGTTTAAGGCCGAGGTTGCCAAGCTGTATCGTCGGGAGGTCAATCCCGATCACATTCTGCAGACCAATGGCTGCACGGGCGCTAACCTCAACGCCATCATGGCTGTGGTCGAGCCCGGCGACCATGTTATCGCCGAGTGGCCCACCTACGCGCCGCTCTACGAGATTCCGCGCACGCTGGGCGCCGAGGTCGAGTATTGGGAGCTTCGCGAGGAACTCGGCTGGAAGCCCGATATCGAGAAACTCAAGCATCTGGTTCGCCCCACCACCAAGCTCATCTGCATCAACAACGCATCGAACCCCATCGGTACGGCGCTCGATGCCGATATGCTCGGCCAGATTGCCGAGATCGCCCGTTCGGTGGGCGCCTACGTGCTGTGCGACGAGGTGTATCTGCCGCTTGAGAACACCGAGGCCTTTATGTCGATGGCTGACGTGTACGAGAGGGCCATTGTCACCAACTCGTTGTCGAAGACCTATTCGACACCTGCGGCCCGCGTGGGCTGGGTCCTGGCCGACAAAGAGGTGTCCAACCGCATCCGTACCTATCGCGATTACACCATGATCTGCGGCGGCGTGTTCAACGATGCTCTGGCGACCTGGCGGCGTGTTCAACGATGCTCTGGCGACCTATGTGCTTGAGCACAAGGATAAGATTCTCGAGCGCAATCGCAAGATCGTGTTTGGCAACCGCGATATCGCGCAGGCTTGGATCGATACGCAGCATCGCGTTTCCTGGACGGCCCCGCAGGGCGTGTCCACCTCGTTTATCCAGCTGGATATTCCCGAGGATGACGAGGAGTTCTGCAGGCGCCTGCTGTCCGAGAGGGGAGTGCTGCTGGTCCCCGGTAGCCGTTTTGAGCTTCCCTGCGGCGCACGCCTGGGCTACTGCGCGAGCGAGGACGTTCTGCGCGAGGGCCTGAGGCTTTTGGGCGAGGCACTGGCGGAGTTCGATCGCTAGGATTCCGATGGTCTTCGGGGGCCTTATCCAAATTAGCCGAAGATAATCGAAAACGGACCCGTTTCCCTAGGGGAAGCGGGTCCGTTTTTCTATACCGAGAAGTCAAGTTGTTACAAATGGGGCCGTAAAGCGAGGCGGTATCCGCTGGGCCTTATACTGAGTTTCCGGTGAACGGTATCAAGCGTCTGGTAAACGGTAATTTATTTATCAGAAATGAATAGGACAAACTTTTTTCTGAATAAAAATGAAAATGGTTGAGACGCGGTGTGAACCGCTAATTCTATTCATAGCTTTATTGGAAATATGCAATTTGAGGATGGTTTAACAAAGTTTAGTTCCATTTGATTTTAGGATTAAAACGCGTTTAAGCACGTAAATACGCTTTATTAAGATGAAGTGTGCCATGCGTGAAGTATATGTGTATGCCGTTCACCCCCTATAAAAAACCGTTCGGAGGCAAGGTGGAAGTATGAGCTGATTTTGGATATAAATATGTCGTCAGCAATAACGCCTCACACGGAGGGGCGCTAACGAATCGGCCCTGACAAGGGCCCGAAAGAAAGGTAGGAGGCCATGACGAAAGGTCTGCACGTGCCTTCCGAGATCGGCAAGCTCAGGAAGGTCTGCCTGCACCGTCCCGGCGACGAGCTCCTCAACCTGCCGCCCGACGAGCTCGAGCGACTCCTGTTCGACGACGTCCCGTTCCTGGAGGTCGCGCAGCAGGAGCACGACACCTTCGCCCAGATCCTGAGGGACCAGGGCGTGGAGGTCCTCTATCTCGAGAACCTCGTCGCCGAGGTGTTCGACCAGGTCCCCGGCGCCCGCGCCGAGTTCACCGACCAGTACATCGCCGAGGCCGGCATCCGCGGCCAGCACATGCCGCAGATCGTCCGCGAGAAGCTGGACTCCATCGAGGACAACCTCGAGTTCGTCAAGAAGACCATGGCCGGCATGACCAAGTCCGAGATCGACATGCCCCTCACGGCCTCCACGACCCTCGACTCCCTGGTCAACTCCGAGTCCGAGTCCGACCTGATCATCGACCCGATGCCCAACCTCTACTTCACCCGCGACCCGTTCGCGGTCGTCGGCGAGGGCGTCAACCTCAACCGCATGTACTCGGTCACCCGCAACCGCGAGACCCTGTACGGCAAGTACGTCTTCAAGTACCACCCCGACTACAAGGACGTCTCGCTGTACTTCCGCCGCGACTGCCAGTTCCACACCGAGGGCGGCGACGTGCTGAACATCAACGAGAAGACCCTCGCCGTCGGCATCTCCCAGCGCACCCAGGCCGCCGCGATCGACGTCATGGCCCAGAACATCTTCTGGAACTCCGACTCCAAGGTCGAGCGCATCCTGGCCTTCGACATCCCGGTCTCGCGCGCCTTCATGCACCTCGACACGGTCTTCACCCAGATCGACGTCGATAAGTTCACGATCCACCCCGCCATCATGGGCACCCTGCGCGTCTACGAGCTGACCGCCGGCAAGAACCCGGGCGACGTGAACATCCGCCTGATCGAGGACACCCTCGAGCACGTCCTGGAGGACGCCACCGGCGTCGACCAGGTCAAGCTGATCCCCTGCGGCGGCGGCGACCCGATCGCGGCCTCCCGCGAGCAGTGGAACGACGGCTCCAACACCCTGTGCGTCGAGCCCGGCAAGATCTGCGTCTACGCCCGCAACACCGTCACCAACGACGTGCTGTACAAGGAGGGCCTGGACCTTCTCGTCGTGCCCTCCGCCGAGCTCTCCCGCGGCCGCGGCGGCCCGCGCTGCATGAGCATGCCCTTCTGGCGCGAGGACCTCTAAGTCTTTCCGTTTCCGGTGCGGTCCCCCTACAACCGCACCGGCTTCGCCCGTTAAACGGGCAACACTGATACTTACGTAATTCATTTCTTCGAAAGGAATCGAACCATGGGTGTTAACCTCTCCGGCCGTAGCTTCCTCAAGCTTCTCGACCTCACCACCGAGGAGATCGAGTACCTGCTCAAGCTCTCCAAGAACTTCAAGGATATGAAGCGCGCTGGCGTTCCGCATCGCTATCTCGAGGGCAAGAACATCGTTCTGCTCTTCCAGAAGACCTCCACTCGTACCCGCTGCGCCTTCGAGGTCGGCGGCATGGACCTGGGCATGGGCGTGACCTATCTCGATCCCGGTTCGTCGCAGATGGGCAAGAAGGAGTCCATCGAGGACACCGCCCGCGTTCTCGGCCGCATGTATGACGGCATCGAGTTCCGTGGCTTTGCCCAGGACGACGTCGAGGAGCTCGCTGCTAAGTCCGGCGTGCCCGTGTGGAACGGCCTGACCACTGAGTGGCATCCCACCCAGATGCTCGCCGATATCCTGACCGTCCAGGAGAACTTCAACTACGACATCAAGGGCAAGACCCTCGTCTTCATGGGCGACTGCAAGAACAACGTCGCTCGCTCCCTCATGGTCGTCTGCTCCAAGCTCGGCATGAACTTCGTGGCCTGCGGCCCCGAGGAGTGCATGCCCGCCGACGACGTCATCGAGGCCTGCAAGCCCATCGCCGAGGCCAACGGTTGCACCATCAAGCTGACCACCGACGTCAAGGACGGCGTCACCGGTGCCGACGTTATCTACACCGACGTGTGGGTCTCCATGGGCGAGCCCGACGAGGTCTGGGCCGAGCGCATCGCTCAGCTCACCCCGTATCGTGTCACCTCCGAGGTCATGGCTATGGCCAACCCGGGTGCCATCTTCCTGCACTGCCTGCCCAGCTTCCACGACACCAACACCACCATTGGCGCCGAGAAGTGCGAGCAGTTCGGCATCACCGAGCAGGAGGTCACCGACGAGGTCTTCGAGAGCCCCGCTTCCAAGGTCTTCGACGAGGCCGAGAACCGCATGCACACCATCAAGGCTGTCATGTACGCCACGCTCAAGTAAGAGCATCTAGCATCTCGCTCGGGGTGTATTGCTGCACACCCCGAGCAGTTTTATCTGGTAATAATCTCGCATCAAGCGGCAGGCACGGCACGGAAGAGCCGCTTCTGGCGAGATCAGTAAATGATTTATGAAGGGGGGATGAGAACTATGACTGAGACCGCTAAGAAAAAGCGCGGTATGCCTTCATCGTTCACCATTCTTCTTGCTCTGCTGGCAATTGTCGCAGTGATTACCGTTATCGTCTCCGGCACGTCCGGCGGCGCGGTTACTGCCGCCCGTCTGAGCGATTTCTGCACCGCCCCGATTAAGGGCTTCGCTGACGCTCTGCCCGTCTGCCTCTTCGTTATGATCCTGGGCGGCTTCCTCGGTATGATGACCGAGACCGGCGCCCTGGACAACGGCATCGCCGTTCTGGTGCAGAAGCTTAAGGGCAACGAGATTATGCTCATTCCCGTGCTGATGCTCATCTTCTCCCTCGGTGGTACCACCTATGGTATGTGCGAGGAGACCGTTCCCTTCTACGCCCTGCTCGCCGCTACCATGATGGCTGCTGGCTTCGACCCCATGGTCGGTGCCGCTACCGTCCTGCTCGGCGCTGGCTGCGGCTGCCTGGGCTCCACGGTTAACCCGTTCGCCGTCGGCGCTGCCGTCGACGCTCTGACCGGCGTTGGCATTGAGGTCAACCAGTCCATCATCATCGGCCTCGGTGCCGTCCTGTGGATTGTCACTACCGCTATGTCCATCTTCTTCGTGATGAACTATGCCAAGAAGGTCAAGGCTGACAAGGGTTCCACCATCCTGTCGATGCAGGAGCTCAAGGACGCCGAAGAGGCTCACGGCAAGGCTGCTTCCGAGGTCCACAAGGAGGTCAAGCTCACCGGTCGTCAGAAGGGTGTTCTGATCGCCTTCGCCTTCACCTTCGTCGTCATGATCGTCGGCTTCATTCCGCTGGCCGACCTCAACGAGGGCGTCGCCAACTTCTTCGACGCTGGCGCTGTCTACGACGCCGACGGTAACGCCGTCGTCCAGGGCTGGTCTGCCCTGATCACCGGCCTGCCCATTGGCCAGTGGTACTTCGACGAGGCTTCCACCTGGTTCTTCCTCATGGCCGTCCTGATCGGTATCATCGGTGGCCTGTCCGAGAAGCAGATCGTTAACACCTTCATCACCGGCGCTGCCGACATGATGTCCGTTGTTCTCGTCATCGCCCTCGCCCGTGGTATCTCCGTCCTCATGGCTAACACCGGCCTCGATGTCTTCGTCCTCGACGCTGCCGCCAATGCCCTGGCTGGCCTGTCCGGCGTGATCTTCGCTCCCATGAGCTTCCTGGTCTACTTCGGCCTGTCCTTCCTGATCCCCTCGACCTCCGGTATGGCCACCGTCTCCATGCCCATCATGGGACCGCTGGCTGTTAAGCTCGGCTTCTCGCCTGAGGTCATGGTCATGATCTTCTCCGCCGCCATCGGTGTCGTGAACCTATTCACCCCGACCTCCGGCGCCATCATGGGCGGTCTCGCCCTGGCCAAGATCGAGTGGACGACCTGGCTCAAGTTTGCCCTTAAGCTCATCGTCGCGCTCTCCGTCGTCTGCGCCATCATCCTGACCGTCGCCTGCGTGTTGATCTAAGTACCCAACGGGTACCCCACGGAAACCTTGACGATCCTGTAGAGGATCACCTGGTCATCGTCTGTCCGGCGGGGTAAACCCACCGGTAGACTCCTACCTTTAGCCCCCTTCCGTTCCGTGCGCGGGAGGGGGCGCTCTTGTGTTCCGGCGTTTTACCAAACGCCGGAACCACTCGACGCTGCAAGCCCGCCAGAGCGGCAATCTGACGTTCAATCGTCGGGCATGGCCAAAAGGCCTATGCCCTCCTCTTTCACGTCACCTTGCTCGCTCTGGCGGGCTTTCGCTGACTTTTGCTCCACCTGCGGCGCTGCCATTGTTGGTGTTATGGGGCGGTGCAATGGGGTCAGGTTAGTTTGCACCAAATATGTCCGACAAGAGGTTTGACGGATGTTTGGTTGGTGCCTGTTGATGGTCTGGGTATCGGGGAGGGCGGGCTCCGTTCTGTCTCTTATACACATCTG
>CABSMZ010000110.1 GCA_902478875.1 uncultured Collinsella sp. | reverse complement strand
ACGGGGCATGGCGAGCATGTCCGGCGTCGGGTCTGATAAGATTTCCATAGCGGTCCTCGTCCTTTCCTAGAACCTGTTGTTGTGGTGATTTCAGATTCTAGGACGAGGGCCGCTCTTCGTTAAGCGGCCGCTGGGGCGTCACCCTTACACCAACATTTTCGACGCGATCGGCCGCTTCGTGGACTTCGTGCGCGACGTGTGTGCTGAGGATGCTCTGGAAGAGAATCTCCGTTTTGTGTCTGATGCCCTGGACGGTAAGTGCACGCCGCGTGAGATTATTCGCAACTACTTCCTCAAAGATTTCTACAAGGATCACTGCTCAACCTACCAGAAGCGCCCCATCTACTGGATGCTTGATTTCGGTAAGAAAAACGGCTTCAAGTGCCTTATTTACATGCATCGCTACCAGCCAGACCTGCTGGTCCGCGTACGCACTAATTATGTCCATGAACAGCAAGAACGGTACCGCACGCAGCTCGCTCACCTAGAGGAAGCCGTGGCACAAGTTGATATCTCGCAACGCGTAAAGTTGAACAAGCAGATCAAGAAGCTCAACGATCAGCTCGCTGAGACTATAACCTTTGGGGAGAAGATTCACCATTTAGCAGAACAAATGATTGCGATCGGACTGAGGGATAAGCGTGATCGATTTCGGCATCTTTACCATTGACGGGGTGAAGAGGTTCTTGTTCGACGCCCTGCGCATCGATGGGTGCGAGTTCGGAGATATGCAGCTGCGTTTTCGCAGCGACGAGGTTGGGACGTACGCCGATGTCCGGGAGAGGCTGGGGGAGTCCCTCGCCCCCGACGACCTGCTGCTGCACCTCAGGCACGTCACGGCCAACACGGATGGCTGCGCGTCCATTCGCGAGAGCGGGATTCTCGGAATCGGGGACGTGCTCTCGCGTCCTAGTGCGCTTACGCGTCTTTTCGAGGGCTGCGGGGTTCATTTCGACAAGGCGAGCCGAACCGTGTCTGTCGACGGGAGAAGGCTCAGCCTGGACCTGGTCGATGATGCCTTCCTCGGACGGGAGTCCTCGGAGCCGATAGATGGACTTCTGTACATTCTGGCGGAAGACTCCCTCGTGAACTCCTTCATCCACAAGTCGTGCATCCGGGAGTACTCCACGCTTTCGCGGTATCCCGAGGCCATATGGGCTCTGGAAGAGGTCGTCGGGCATGGGAACGAGGCGGTTTGGAGATGGAAGGACGCCGCGCGCCCATATGTTGTCGAGTTCACCGCGACTTTGAAGGAGCTCGATCTGTGTCGACTCCAGCCGGACGATGGGATGGGTTTTTGCAGGGCGGCGGTTTGAAGGAGTCCGTATTCAATAATCTGGTTTACCAGGCGCTCGGGGTCTGCGTGCGGGGTGCCCGCGAGGTTATCGCCTCCCTGCCTGCCGGCGGCGGGGTGCCCCGTCGTCGATCGTTCGGATAACCCCTCTGGATGAGTTCTGCGGCGACCCCGAAGCTGGCTTGGATTCCATGTGCGATAGGGAGGGGCGTTGTCGGATTTGCGACGAAGACGCTGTGGAGTCCCTGTCGGCGTTCCTTATCGCTAATGGGTATCTAGGGGAGGGCTTCTCGGGATAAAACGGGTTTCGCTTGGTCTAATGCGTAGGATGACCAGTTTCGTGTTGTCCCAGCAGGGAATCGCCCGACGGATCAGATTGCGGAAACATGGGGTTCCGATGCATGGGGTAGGCGAGGGGTCGTCGCCCTGATGTGCGAATGAGCTTCACCCTGCTGTCGCATTCTGTCCGTATGGATAATGGCCGGCTTAAGGTGCCGGCCTCCTACCGGAGGAGGTTGCGACGTGCGCGCGATGATCGAGATTGAGTGGATGGACGGGCTTGTGACGAAGGTGCCGGAGTTCGCTCTGGGCGACGTATTCGGTGAAAGCGTTCAGGTAGAGCTCGATTTCAAGTTCGACGACGTGTCGGAGGGCCTCTGGGTCGAGGTGCGCCATCATAAACCGGACGAGGGCTCGGATGGCGACCCGCGCGAAAGGGCCTGTACGCTGCATGCGGACTGTCACTACGGTTTGGTCGACGCGGTCGACCTCGACCGTATCTTCTGCGTTCTCTTTGAGGGGCAGCCGAGGATCTGCCGCATCGCGGGGGAGCTCGTGAACCTCTCAAGGGCCTGTGCTATGGCTCAAGGTTGACGCGCTACTGAACGTTGTCGGTGCGCAGCCTCGCGTGGCGCTCGTAGGGGAAGTCCAGGTAGGTCAGCGCGTCGGCCTCTGCCTCCTGTTACCGTTCATGGGAAATCGGTCAATTGGGAGCGCGGTGGAAATCCTGGACCGTGTTCCTACGCTACAAGACCTAGGCTTCTTCGGTACTGCATCGGGCTCATATAGCCCAGGTCGCTCTTGCAGCGCTTGTCGCGATACCAGACCAGATAGGCGTACAGCATCTTCATGAATTCCCCCATGCCAACATCGTCCCAGCCCCTTCCGTAGAAGAGCTCCACCTTCAGCCTGCCGAAGCCCTCCGTCCTTGAATTGTCGGGTGAACACCCCTTTCTCGACATCGAGCGCGCGAGGTCCTGGGCGGCGCATAGCCGATCCGGCCCTGCCACCGGTAGTGGCCGCCGCGGTCGCTGGCTTACGCCTTGAGGAAGCGCGCCCGGGACCTCGGCCCCTACGAGGCATCGGCATTGTGCCAGCTTCGATCGGAGGCGGGCTGCTCGAGCCTCATGACCGCATACGACCTCAAAGAGGACTTCTTCGACATCTACGACGAGCACCCGCTCTCGCGGGAGGATGCCGAGGATGCATTCGATGCGTGGAAGGCATCCATCCCCGATGACAAGGCCTACGATCCCTTCCGGGGGCTTGCGAAGGCCGTGGAGAACCACCGCGAGTTCATATTTAACTACCGGGATTGTCCGAGCCGCATCTCGAACGGTTACACGGAATGCGCGAACCGCCTCATCAACGAGACTAACATGATGGGGCGTGGCCACTCCTTCGAGACGCTGCGCGCGCGTACGCTCTATCGCAGTTTGTCCCGTCACAGAGGTATGGCCCTACGCCTGTCATCTCGGCTGTCGGAACAGGAGTGGGTGCGGTTATCCCAAGTGTCGCTACGACGCTGCCTATCGCACCCGCCTGTCCGCGGCCCGTGAAGGGTTATGTCTCACCGCTGACGAGCTCGCCGCCATGGTCGCGATTGTGGTCCCTTTGTTTAGGCGGGGGCAGAGTTACGAGACCATATGGGCCACACATGCTGACGAGCTTCCTGTGTGCGTGCGCAGTGCCTGCTCCTATCAGGAGAGGGACAGGCGCGCCTTACCTGCTTCTCCCGCGAAAGGACCGTATGAGGAAGCGTAAGCGCAGGGATGTCGAAGGTGCTGGGCGCGACGGGGTTGACCGCACTGGCCGTACCTACGCCGAATTCGAGGCGCTCTCGCTTGCCGACAGGTCGCGCGTGGTCCAATGTGACTCCGTTGAGGGCTACGAGCGCAACACCTACGACATCCTGAGCGCACACATCGTGGCCCGGGCGTTCCAAATCTATTTGCGCAAGCGTCATGCCAGCTCCGGCAGCCATCGTTGCCTGCCTCGACCATATAGAGAGTCTCATAGGCTCTGTTGCTGCCTTCGAGGCTATCTTCGGCATCCTGCTAGTCGATTGAGGAGTCGAGTTCGATGATTGGAAGGGCCTGGAGCGCTGGTGTCTCGAAAGCGGAGCTCGGCGCTGCCGCGTGTTCAGCTGCGACGCGATGAGATCCAACCAGTAGTCGGCATGTGAGCGCAACCACGAGCAGCTCAGGCGCATTCTGCCCAAAAGCCGTAGTGGCGGTGCTCTGAGCCCCTACGACGTTGTAGTATGCTGCAGCCACGTAAACTCTTGCCCGCTTGCTGGACTCGCTGGCAGGTGTCCATTCGAGCTCCTCGGAGACCTGTTGCTGTGCGGCATCGGATGATCGCTTCGGGCTGTCCCTCGACAGCGAGCTCGCCGTCTCGCCCGATAAGGGGTCATCCCCGACGGGGTGGTACCAGGCCTACGAGCGGGGCGAAGGCTCTTGGGCCGCCGGGTGTCAGTGGTAGCGTGAAACTGAACACTTGTTCAGTTTCACGCTACCACTGACAGTTCGCAAGCTTCATTATGAATTCAGGGTACCTCATCTTGTCGATGCGGGATTGGCGCCCAGAGCCGGGGTCCCGCCAGAGTGCGATACGCCGTGTGCCGAACATGCAGGCGCGACCGTTGACGCCTTCTTCTCTTCTGCCGGAATCCACGCAGAAAGCATTCTGTACGACAGGCTATGCCAGGTGTTCTACCAAATGGTCATTTTATCTTTCTATAATGAGGCGAGATTCTATCCAAGAATCCGACATGTCGCTCTTCATCGATGCCGAGGACCGTTAAGTCGACTACTCTACCGGTCTCGTTACCTAACTTTTGGGATATCTGTTCGCATCCGGAGACAAGTTGATCGGAATATTTCGAGTACAGTAGCAGCAAATCAATATCACTGTCTGCACTGAGCTCTGAACCACTCAGCGCAGATCCGAACAGATAGACATGATCAAACTGAGAGAACAGTTCTAGGTTGCTGTCGAGAATATCTATGAGTCTCAAATAGTTCATAGTTTGCGAACGAATGGGAAGAAGCTATCCATATCGAGGAGCTTCACGTTAATTTGCCCCGCAAACACCTGGGCTTCTTCGGAGATGCATTGCTTACCGTTCCATCTATGCAAGTTGACGACAACGGTATGTTCTGCCGGTGCTAAACGGGCCAACTCTGCATAGCTCAGACAGTATTCGTATACGAATAAGAAGCATTTTCCTTTCGCTATATATTCTCTAAGGTTTGTCTTCGACTTGCGAGTTGCTTTCTTTCCGCACAGGCGGAAGTACTTTAGGGCAAAAATCAAGCTGTCTAGCCTCATCTCGGCACGTCTGAAGCAGCGGGCGTCATAGTACATCTGTCGGATACGCGGCGTATCGTCAAGATAAACTACCGCCTCTTTCCCGTTTTCTATTATTTGCAACAATGGATGTTCTGCATCTAGAGAAACATCTATAAATCGCCCCTGTTCGTCAAGCTTTTTGATTAGCAGCTCTAGGGATTCTGCAGAGGGGAGCAGGTCACCTTCTATGGGCTGGATTCCGAAGATGGAGTTGATGACCTCGGGGAAAAGAATAGACCTTTGTCTTTCCGTATTATCTCTGGTGGCTTCGAACTCCTTAGCATGGTCGATAAAATCGCGGACAGCGGCCTGGTTGGAGAAGGAATTGTCCTTGTGGTTCTGGAACAGGCACAAGTTCGATTCGAACAGCGTGCAAAGTTATCGGTTGTTGACGATTATTTCCTTTTCAAAAACATCCCACAGTCTTCGCTTGTCCTTCATGTAGTAATTCTCATATATCGACTTGTTTCGGGCGAGCAGAGGTGCGGCCTCTTTGCGCAGGTCGTCGAAGGAACTGAACGTCTTTCCGAAAACGCGATCAATTTCTGCGTGACGAATCGACTTCCATTTCCTCACTTCATCTGCCGTGAAAGCGGAGTTTTTGTCGAAATTCGTATGGCAGTTTGGACAGATGAGAATAAGGTTGTCGAACGTGTTCTCTGCGCTTTTGCAATATGGGACGATATGGGCTCGTTCAGCAATGTCTCCATTGCTGATGAATAGATCGGCCCGACAATCTGGATTCATGCATTTGCCGGCAGACTCCGCCCAGAGTCTTCGCTCGACATATGCTGAGATTGGCTTTCTGCTTGTCTTCGACACTTTCCGTCCCCGCTTTGACCTCTTCGATTGACGATTAACTGTCATTTAAGAATATGTTATCCAATGATTGGGCCACCGTCAGGCTTCAAGTGAAGATTATTGAACGGGGAGGTAAATGGAGCACTAAAGAAGTAGACATTCGGCAGCTTTAAGCCCCAGGGTTAACGAATCGCGTGCCGAATGACGCTGCTATAGGCTGTCAAGTCCTTTATCGGACGACATTTTAGCATTCAAGTAGCGGTCGTATTCGCGTCTGATTTCCTCGTGGGGGCATACTTCTCTTTCTATTTCGCTGAGCCTTACATTCGGCACGTTAAGCTCTCGGGCAACCTGCTTTTGGGTCAATCCGAGCGATTTTCGCATGTCCGCCAGTATCGAGCCCCGGGCGTACTTCAACCTCATGGGGCGCCGCAACGTTGGGTAAACCTCCCTGGCTGTGAACCTCTTAAGGCAGCGCATGATCTCTCGCTTTGTCTTGCCGTCGGACTTGCGCTTCGCCATGTAGGCGAGCGTTCTCTCGTCCCCGCGCATCCTGTGTTAGTCATGCCGTCGTAGCCCGCCGAGACCCAGCGGTAGATGGTCGAGGGCGACAGGTCCACCGGCCCGCCGTTGCGCGCCGCCATCTGCTCGGGCGACAGCCCCCGGCGCAGGCAGTCCC
>CABSMZ010000109.1 GCA_902478875.1 uncultured Collinsella sp. | reverse complement strand
GTTTGCATGTACCACATACACCACAATGCACAAGCACCCATGGCACGCAAATAAAAAACGAGGGAGGCCGTATCCGACCTCCCTCGCAAAGGGCAATTTACTATTCCCATTCGATGGTCGCGGGCGGCTTGGACGTGATGTCATAGCACACGCGGTTGGCGCCGGGGACCTCGGCAACGATGCGGCCAGAAATGCGGGCCAGCACGTCGAAGGGCAGCTTGGCCCAGTCGGCGGTCATGGCATCGCTGGACTCGACGGCACGCAGGATGATCGGACGCTGGTAGGTGCGCTCGTCGCCCATAACGCCGACGGACTTAATGTCGGGCAGAACCGCGAAATACTGCCAGCAGCTGTGCTCGGAGTTGCGCTCGCCGGTCTGCTCAAACAGACGCTGATTGTAGGCATCCAGCTCCTCGCGCACGATGGCGTCGGCGTTCTTGAGGATCTCGAGCTTCTCCTTGTCGACCGCACCGATGATGCGAATGGCAAGACCCGGGCCCGGGAAGGGCTGGCGGAACACGATGTGACCCGGCAGGCCCAGTGCCAGACCAAGTGCACGGACCTCGTCCTTAAAGAAATGATCGAGCGGCTCGATGAGGTCGAAGTGCACGCCCTCGGGGAACGGGATCAGGTTGTGGTGGCTCTTGATGGTGGCCGTCTTGCCGCCCGTCTTGCGAGCGCCGGACTCGATGATGTCGGGGTAGATGGTGCCCTGAGCCAGGTACTTGACCGGCTTGCCATCGGTCTCGAGCTGCTGCGCCACGGCGAAGAACTCTTTCCAGAACTGCGTACCGATGATGCGGCGCTTCTCCTCGGGCTCGGTCACGCCGGCCAGAAGCTCGGCATAACGGTCCTCGGCGTGGACGTGGATAAAGTCGACGTCAAACTGCTTGGTGAAGACCTCCTCCACCTGCTCGGGCTCGCCCTTGCGCAGCAGGCCGTGGTTGATGAACACGCAGGTCATCTGCTTGCCCACGGCGCGGGCGCCCAGCGCAGCCACGACGGAGGAGTCGACGCCACCGGACAGGGCCAGAATCACGCGGTCGTCGCCGACCTTCTCGCGGAACTCGGCCGTCATGGTCTCGACCAGGTTGTCCATGCTCCAGTTGGGCTCCAGGCCGCAGATCTCAAACAGGAAGTTGCTCAGCAGCTGCTGACCGTACTCGGAGTGCTTGACCTCGGGGTGGAACTGCGTGGTGAAAATCTTGCGCTCGACGCACTCCATGGCGGCAACCGGGCACACGTCGGTGCTGGCGGTAACGGTAAAGCCCTCGGGCACCTCGGAAACGGCGTCGCGGTGGCTCATCCACACGGTCTGCTCCATGGGCGTGGAGTTAAAGAGCTTGGCGCCGGCCGTGCGCGTGATGGTGGCGCGGCCGTACTCGCCCACCTCGGAGTGGCCGACCTTGCCGCCGAGCGTCACGGCCGTGATCTGATGGCCGTAGCAAAAGCCCAGGACGGGAAGGCCCAGGTCAAAGATGGCAGGATCGATGGACGGAGCGTCCTCGGCGTACACGGAAGCCGGACCGCCGGAAAGGATGAGCGCAGAGGCGTTCATCTCGCGAATCTCGTCGGCCGAGATGTCGCAGGGGACGATCTCGGAATACACGTTGAGGTCGCGGACGCGACGGGCAATGAGCTGACCGTACTGCGCACCAAAGTCGAGTACGAGGACCTTTGCGGAAGCCTTTTGATCCATGGTTCCCCCTCTTGTTGGCGGGGAGCCGGTGCCCACCCGCGCGAATAAACGAGAATAACTTTCATAGTGTACACGTTATATGGGGTTTCTCGTCCCTCGCAGCCATCAGCGCACGGCAAACGCACGACCTGGGCCCCTATTTGACGGCAATTGAAGTGTTACCAGACGTTACAGATGATGTAATACGCTTGAACATTGGACGCCCTGTGCCACAATACTGCCGAACGACTCCGCCTCTGCGGCGGCAAATACGATAGGAATACCAGCATGAAGCGCATCCTTCTCATCGCCACGGGCGGCACCATCGCATCGACCGAGGACGGCAACGGCCTCTCCCCCGCCCTGACCGGTGAGGAGCTCGCCCAGAGCGTCCCCGAGATCTCGGGCCTCTGCGAGCTCGACGTCGTGCAGCCCATGAACATCGACAGCACCAATATGCGCCCGAGCGACTGGATGCGTATCCGCGACGTCATCGTCAAGGGCTATGCCGACCACGACGGCTTCGTGATTCTACACGGCACCGACACCATGAGCTACACCGCGGCAGCACTTTCCTACCTGATTCAGGACAGCCCCAAGCCCATCGTGCTCACCGGCTCGCAAAAGCCCATGGGCAACCCCTTTACCGATGCCAAGCTCAATCTGTACCAAAGCCTGCTCTATGCGCTCGACGAGCACTCGCACGATGTGTCGATCGTGTTTGGCGGCGTCGCCATTGCCGGCACACGAGCCCGCAAGCAGCGCACCATGAGCTTTAACGCGTTCATTAGCGTCAACTATCCGCCCATCGCCTATATCCGCAACGACCGCATCGTGCGCAACGGGCTCCACGGCACGCATCAGGGCGAAAACCCGGTGCGTTTCTACGACAGCATCGACCCGCGCGTATTTGTACTCAAGCTTACGCCCGGCGTGAACCCGGGTATCCTGGACGCCCTTGCCGATAGCTACGACGCCGTGATTCTGGAGACCTTTGGCATTGGCGGTATCCCCGAATTTGGCGAGTCCGGCGAGTCATTCCAAGAGGCAATTTTCCGCTGGGTCGATTCGGGCCGCACCGTCGTTATGACCACGCAGGTCCCCGAAGAGGGCCTCGATCTGGGCGTTTATGAGGTCGGCCGAGCTTACGCCGATCATCCGGGTATTTTGCGCGGCGACGACATGACCACCGAGACGCTCGTGGCCAAGACCATGTGGGCACTCGGCCAGTCACGTGATGCGGACGAGATTCAGCGCCTGTTCTACAGCCAAGTCAACCACGACCGTATCCCGATGGCGTAATCCCTAAGGCAGTTCCGCTTATCGCAGCCCCAAACGACAGGTGGTCCCCCTCGGGCCGTGCAAAAAACGGAGTATTCTGCAGTTTCTCCGCCGGAGGCATAGAATCAGCCGATTGTTAGACGAACTTTTAGGGCGAAGAGGCCGTCTAGTAAATATTTATTCCACATTTTTATTAAGCGTGTGGATTAACTACTGTCAAAAAGGCAAAGCCAGCCGCTCGAGCTACCATCTACGGCTGAACAAGTGCTGAATACTCGCGATTTTGCACATCGAAACCAGGGGGACCCGCCCAAAGAGCGTCAATTAGCAGCGAGGAACGCCCTATTCAATACCCTCGAGAAGTTCTGACACCGTCATGCCGAGTGCGGGCGCGATCTTAAATAGAACCTTGAGCGTGAAATTTGCCGTCCCATCTTCGATTCGGTCGAGGTAGGGTCGGCTGATTCCTGTCGCCACACAAAAATCAACCTTGGAGATACCAAGGTCCCTGCGTGTCTCTTCGACCCGCCTGCCAAGAATCTGTTTCGCACGTTCGTCCATGCAGCCGAGTTTGAAATGGAGCCGAACATAAACGTAAACTATAGTTTACGTTTTCCCGAATACACAGGAGTTTTCTATGTCGGGTTCTTCGGTCCGCATGTACCGAGCCACGCTTCGCACAAACAGCGCGCCGCCCAAGCTCGTCGTCGTTGAAGCTGAATGCCTTTCGCCCGATGAGCGCACAGCATTTGCATTGCTATCAAGTCGCGTCGCCGCCGTTCTGGTCCCTTGCCCGGCGCGAGGTGAACTTGCCATCCGATGCCAAACGCACGGCTGCTCGCTCAATCAGGCTGCCGTAATCGCAACCAGCCAACGAGGCCTGCCGCTCCTTTTAGAAGCCGGTATCGCACTCGCCCTTCGCGGCGCCGGATACGAAAACGAGGCCGCCGCCGATGTAGTCTTTCGACCACGATCGAGCGGCGGCCTCGCAGCAGCCATTGAATATGCGTGCAGGCTCGTTGCTTAAAAGGACAAGCTAGAAACCAAAGCCAAAGCCCGTTCCGGTAATCGCCGAGTACATAAAGTAAACGTTGATCACGTTGAGGAACACACCCGTAATGCAACCGTTGCGCAGGTAGCGCTCGCACACGATGCGCGCCATGGCGGCGGAGTCGTCATTGTTCTTGGCTTGGCGTCCCGCCGTAAAGTACGTCGCCACGCTCAGCAGCAGATTGAGTACCGGCAGTGCCAGCAGCTCGTAGCTCTTACCCCAGCGCGTCACCTCGCCGGCGGCGTTAAACTTCGTTGCCACCTCGGGGCCAATGTTGGGGATAACACACGCTGCGACCACCAGCGGAATCACCGCAAGTACGAGCAGCGCAATACCCATGTAGCCAGCTTTTTTGCCATATTTGAACATATGCGTCGTCCTTACACGTTAAAGCGGAAGTGCACGACGTCGCCATCGGCCATGACATAGTCCTTGCCCTCAATACGCAACTTGCCGGCGGCCTTGGCGCCCTGCTCGCCGCCGAGCTCGATGTAGTCGTCGTAGCCAATGACCTCGGCCTTAATAAAGCCGCGCTCAAAATCGGTGTGGATGACGCCGGCGGCCTGCGGGGCGGTCGCGCCCTGACGAACCGTCCAGGCCTTGACCTCCATCTCGCCGGCCGTAAAGAACGACTGCAGGCCGAGCAGCTTGTAGGCAGCCTGAGCGAGCACGTCCAGGCCGGGCTGCTCCAGGCCCAGGCTCTCCAGGTAGTCGGCGGCGTCCTCGGGATCGAGCTCGGAAAGCTCTGCCTCGATCTTGGCGCAGATGGGCAGCGGCTTGACACCATCGATGGGCGCCAGATCGTCGTTGAGCATATCCTCGTCCACGTTGGCCACATACAGGATGGGCTTCATGGTGAGCAGGAACAGCCCCTTGGCGGCGGCACGCTCCTCGTCGGTCATCTCCATGGATGCGGCGCGCTTGCCCTCGTTGAGCCAGGCAAGCAGGCGCTTGGCAACCTCGAACTTGGGCATGAGCTCCTTGTCGCGCTTGGCCTCCTTCTCGAGCTTAGGCAGCTGCTTCTCGAGCGTGCCCATGTCGGCCAGGATGAGCTCGGTCATGATGGTGTCGGCATCGCCGGCGGGATCGACGAACTCGCCCGTGCGGCCCACCTCACGCATGACGTTGGGGTCCTTAAAGTAGCGCACGACCTCGCAGATGGCGTCGGTCTCGCGAATGTTGGCCAGGAACTGGTTGCCCAGGCCCTCGCCCTCGTTAGCGCCCTTCACCAGACCTGCGATGTCGACGAACTCGACCGTCGCCGGCACAATGCGGCCCGGGTTAACGATGTCGGCAAGCTTTTGCAAACGGCTATCGGGCACGTCGACGATACCCACGTTGGGGTCGATCGTGGCAAACGGGTAGTTGGCGGCAAGGCCGGTCTTTTTGGTAAGCGCGGTGAACAGCGTCGACTTGCCCACGTTGGGCAGGCCCACGATACCGATGGAAAGGGACACGACAGCTCCTTTTGGTACAGGTACTTCAAACCGTATAAGTATAGCGCCGCCGCAGCATCCGGGCGAATCCGGACACCGCGGCGGCGCAAATGAAGCAGAGATAGAGCTCGCTGACTAGTCCGCGAGCTTCTCCACCTGATCGAGCATCTTGTCAAGCTTGGCCTTTGCCTCGGCCTTGGCCTTCTGGGCCTCTTCGTGGGCCTTGGCCTTCTGAGCGGCCTTTTCCTCGGCCTCGGGGTCGACAACGACCAGATTGGACGCATCGTGCTCGACCAGCTTGAGCGCATGCTCGGGGCACACCTTGACGCAGGCTCCGCAACCTAGGCAATACGTGGACTCCAACGCAAAGCGGCCGCTTCCCACCAGATCGCAGGCGAACGTGGGGCACACGTTGACGCACTCGCCGCACGACGTGCACTTGTCAAAATCGCACTCCGGCGTGCTCACCTGCATGTTCTGGGCAAGCTCGGGGTGGTTTTGCAACGTCGAGAGCACCAGCTGCCGCCCGTGCGTGAGCGAACGGCGACGCTTAGTCGTCGTGGTGCCGCACATGGTGTTGAGCGTGCGCTCCAGCTGGGTAATCTGATGGCGATGGGCCTTGAGCTTTTGCGTCACCGAGGCCAGCGCCGCCGTCGCCGGGTTGAGCTTGGTCACCGTCAGGCCCGTGGTGCGGGCAATCTTTTCCATGTACTCCTTGCGCTCGTACTCGCGGCGCTTATGGCACTTGAGGCTCTTGGGGTCGACCTCCAGGCCCATACCCGTGCCAGACCACTCTTCGGCCTTCGCAATCGCCTCGCCCAGAATGTCCTCACCGCCGGTGTTGCGGCATTTATCGCACACGCCCAACGGCAGGTACACACTCACGTTGGGATAGTCGGCCAGTACCGAGAACCAGGTCTCTGCCGTAATATCGCCCACGCAGGCAACGACGACTTCGTTTTCACGCGGCATGCGCTTAAGGGCACGCGTGCAGGTAACGTAGGCCTGTCTCTTATACACATCTCCGAGC
>CABSMZ010000108.1 GCA_902478875.1 uncultured Collinsella sp. | reverse complement strand
GATCTAGTACGGTCTCGTGGGCTCGGAGATGTGTATAAGAGACAGGTGTGGACCTGACCCGCGTGAGCGTGCCGTTGGGCCTGGTCGCCATGGTCTACGAGGCGCGCCCCAACGTGACGGCCGACGCCGCAGGCATCTGCATCCGTACCGGCAACGCCTGCATTCTACGCGGCGGCTCGCTGGCCTATCACTCGTGTGCCATGATCGCCGAGCTGCTGGCCGATGCGCTCGAGGCCAAGGGCTTCCCGCGCGAGGCCGTGTCGATGATCGAGTCCACCGACCGCGAGGCCACCGGCGAGCTCATGAAGCTCCGCGGTATTGTCGACGTACTCATTCCGCGCGGAGGTGCAGGCCTGATCCAGCGCTGCGTGCGCGAGGCGCTTGTGCCGGTGATC
The DNA here is from genome assembly GCA_902478875.1 of uncultured Collinsella sp. GTDB lineage: Bacteria > Actinomycetota > Coriobacteriia > Coriobacteriales > Coriobacteriaceae > Collinsella. Next base: position 6,253 of record CABSMZ010000108.1, on the reverse strand, counting down.
GAGACGGGCACGGGCAACTGCCACATCTACGTGCATGAATCCGCCGACTTTGATAAGGCGCTCAACATTATCGTTAATGCCAAGACCCAGCGCGTAGGCGTGTGCAATGCCGCCGAGTCGCTGCTGGTCGACCGTGCTGTGGCCGATGTGTTTTTGCCCGCGGTCGTGACCGTGCTGCATGACCACGGCGTGCTCATTCACGGCGACGAGGCAACCTGCGCCGCATGCGCCGATGCCGGGCTTGCCGAGGGTGATGACTACGTTGCCGCGACTGAGGAGGACTGGGGTCGCGAGTATCTGGCGCTCGAGATGAGCGTGAAGGTCGTGGCGAGCGAGGACGAGGCCATCGCACACATCAACCGCTACGGCACGATGCACTCCGAGGCCATCGTTGCCGAGGACACGGATGCTTGCGAGCGCTTCCTGGATGCGGTCGATGCCTCGGCCGTGTACGCCAACGCCAGCACGCGCTTCACCGACGGCGGCGAGTTTGGCCTGGGCGCGGAGATCGGCATCTCGACCCAAAAACTCCACGCCCGTGGCCCCTTTGCCGCCGAGGCCCTCACCACCTACAAATACAAGCTCCGCGGCACCGGTCAGGTCCGCCCCTAAACCTACCAAAAAGGGACAGGTTTATTTTGGCAGGTTTTATCTGCGGTTTTGCCGGGCGACGCGTTCGCCCGGCTTTTTTCTCCGTATGCCTTTTCTGCCTTTCGGCTTGAGCCGCGGCGATATACGATAGTGACACCGTGTCCTAGCACCGACTCACTTGGAGGTATTGCCATGTCTCAGACGCTTTCCGCCGGAATCACCCGTGACCGTGCGTTCGAACTGCTCAACGAGCACAACAAAGATCCGTTCCACATCACCCACGGCGAGACGGTCGAAGGCACCATGCGCTACTTTGCGCGCGAGTTCGACCCCGAGAACGAGGAGTTTTGGGGTATCGTCGGCCTGCTGCACGACTTGGATTGGGAGGAGCATGAGGACGACCCCGTGAACCACACCATCTATGCTGCCAAGATTCTGGAGGGCGAGGGCGCATCGCCCGAGCTCATCCGCGCCATCCAGACGCACACGTCCGATTTCAACGCCTCGCTGCCCAAGCCCGAGTCGCAGATGGAGAAGATCCTATTTGCGTGCGACGAACTTACCGGCCTGATCGGGGCCGCCGTTATCATGCGTCCGAGCAAAAGCGTCATGGACTTTACGACCAAGTCGCTCAAGAAGAAGTTCAAGGACAAGCGCTTTGCCGCCGGCTGCTCGCGCGACGTGATTACGCAGGGCGCCGAGATGCTGGGCTGGGAGCTCCCCGAGCTTTTCGACCGCACCATCGCGGCCATGCAGTCCTTCGCGCCCGACCGCGACACCTTCCAGGCCTAACCTGCCAAAAAGGGACAGGTTTTTTTGGTAGGTTTTATCTGGGAAAACGCTTCCGTTGGACGTTATTCAGCGGAAGCGTTTTCTGTTTGACATGGTGACGTTGGCGAATGGCGGCGCCTCGTGGCAGGCAGCTGCGCTTCGCCGTACTCGTAACTCGGCAAGCGCGACGCTAGGACGCGTTCTTGATAATCCATGTCCCCAGTCCGGTCAACAGCTGAACCTGCCTAACCGTTAACCCTTCTTTTCGAAGCGCGAGAATCGCCTCATTGCGAAGTGGCTTGGAGACGGATTTGAGTTCCGTCGGAGCACATCCTTCGACACTCTGCACGATTGCCGTGCCAAATTCGCATAGATCTTCCTCGCGAACCTTGGCTGTTGCGCTGGGGCGATAGGGAAGCGACGGCGCACTTTCCATGAGCTGAAGGTATGAGCGAGGTGTTGGGAATAAAACGCCGACAACGCTGCCGGTGACATGCGGCCGTGACCTGGCACTCATTAGATACTCACGATGGCTGCTCCAGGGATATTCGTCGTATGCCGCCAGTCCTGCTTTTTGTGGATTCAGATGAATGTATCGAATTGCCTCGAGTAAATATACTTCCGACTTAATGGGCGAATCCCAAAACCGCTCCTGAAACACGTGGCCGATATGTCCCGTCCGCGCATTGTACCTGCCCGCATACGATACGGCTACCGCGTGCATCGCGTCGCTCTTGCGGTCGTCCGGATCGTCGATGAGCAGATGAATGTGGTTTCCCATAAGGCACCAAGCGATAAGCTCGATATTGTGTTTGGGGAGAATCGCATCGAGGATCTGAAGCATGGCGATTCGGTCCTCGGCATCGTCAAACAGCAATTGCCCTCCGTTTCCACGCAACGTGACGTGGAAATAACCGGTTGGTGACTTTGAACGAGGTTTTCTCGGCATGGCCCCTCCTTTAGCTTGGATGGGCTGAAGATACCTCATTCGGAGGCTTCGGTTGTCGAGGTTCAGTTCACCGACCATAGCTGCTACCTGCCGAAATGTTATTGCGTTTTCAAATTGATGCTTTTTAATGGTAATTGAACAAGACGGGCGCGCTTGTTGTGGATGCGGGCGTTAGTTGCGTCGATCTGGACGGCCCCCCTCGCGTGATGTCATCGCAAATGGGCTTCACGCATTTCTACGGCGATAGAAAAATGGCCGGGCGCTCACAAACAAAACGGAGAACTCGGCCATTTACTGATTGTTTGTTGACGTTTGGCCAGATAAAACCTGCCAAAATAAACCTGTCCCTTTTTGGCAGGTTAGTTGAGGGCGGCTTGGGCTAGGCGAGCTTCGGCGTCCTCCTCGGTGACGCCCAAGGCCACGGCGAACTCCTCGATGGAGCGACGCTTGGCCTCCTTGAGCACACGCATGTAGTAGGAGCTGGGCTTTTTATCTGCTTCCTCGGCCTGGCGAATACGGTGCATCATGGTTTTTGCCACGCGAACCGTCTCGGGCGCGCCCAGCTTGAGCTGCTGCTTAAAGTGCGTCTCCTCGAGCGAGCTATTGCGCTCGGTAAAGGTGTCGCACTCCAGCTCGTCGTAGTGGCTCAGCAGGTGCTCTGCATCTTGCTGGGAGATGGCGGCATGCAGACGGTCGGCCTGCGCCACGGGGTACATGAGGATCGTCTGCGCATGTCCCTGCTTGGTCTCGAGCAACAACATGGGCTGCGGCGTGTCGTCCCTAAAGCCGACGACGGTGCAGACTCCCTGACCCGGATGAATGACGTGTTGACCGATTGAGAACATGCTACCTCCAACTTATACGAATTTACGTATGTTAAGAATACCACGCTGACGTGCGCAAACCATCACTTTATGCAGGAAAAGCACACAACTCCGATAGGTAAGAGTATTCGATAACAGACGCAGCTCATTCACACCTTTATGCATTTTCAACGCCTGCATAATCTGCAGGCAAACCGCCAACTTTGTACAGCCGCGCAAGAGCGGTAGTCATTTTTGTGCATATGCAATATCTATTAGCTTTACCCTGCGACAGTGCCTGTCGCTTGTGATAGAGTGCTACAAACTCTGGCTTTTGCCCTACGAGTGACCAAGAGCTCGGGGGCTTTAACACAAGGAGGATCTATGCCCGAGAAGATTGAAGAGCTGGTACGCGCTGCGCTTGCTGCGGCCCAGGAGGCCGGCGACCTTTCCGCATTTGAACTTGACGATTGCGCTATCGAGCGACCGGCTGACACTTCTCATGGCGAGTGGACCTCTACCATGGCCCTGAAGTCCGCCAAGCTGGCCCACTGCGCCCCGCGCAAGATCGCCGAGGCCATCGTTGCCCATATGCCCGAGGACCCCGCGATCGAGAAGGTCGAGATCGCAGGCCCCGGCTTCATCAACTTCTACCTCTCCGTTGCCGTTAAGAATGCCATCTTTGGCGAGGCTCGCGAGAAGGGCATGGACTTCGCTAAGTCCAACGTCGGTGGTGGCCTGAAGACCCAGGTCGAGTTCGTTTCCGCTAACCCCGTCGGCCCCATGCACATCGGACACGGCCGCTGGGCCGCGCTGGGCGACTCGCTCTGCCGTGTGATGGACCACGCCGGTTACGACATCCAGCGTGAGTTCTACATCAACGACCACGGCTCTCAGATGAACACCTTCGGCAACTCCATCAGCACGCGCTATATGCAGCTTGCCGACATCATCGCCAAGCAGGGCGTGGATATCGACGAGGCTCACAAGCTGCTGATCGCCGACCGCGACGCCTTTGTTGCCGACGAGAACGACGAGCACCCCGAGACCCATCCGTATCAGGACAACTTTGCCGAGACCCTGGGCAAGGACTCCTATGGCGGCGACTACATCATCGACGAGGCTGCCGAGTTCTGGCGCACCGACGGCGATAAGTGGGTCGACGCCGACCCGCAGGAGCGTATGGAGAGCTTCCGCGAGCGCGGCTATGTGAAGATGGTCGACAACATGCGCGACCTCTGCCACGCCGTCAATTGCGACTTCGATCGTTGGTACTCCGAGCGTTCGCTGTATGTGAAGGACACCGAGGGTGAGACCGCCGGCACCTCCGCCGTCGACCGCGCTTTTGAGAAGCTCGACAAGATGGGCTACCTCTACACCAAGGACGGCGCCCTGTGGTTCCGCTCCACCGACCTGGGCGATGACAAGGACCGCGTCCTGATCAAGTCCGACGGCGAGTACACCTACTTCGCCTCCGACGTTGCCTATCACTGGGATAAGTTCCAGCGCGTCGACCACGTCATCGACATCTGGGGCGCCGACCACCACGGCTACATCGAGCGCGTCCGCTGCGTCTGCGACGCTCTTGGCTATCCCGGCAAGTTCGAGGTTCTGCTGGGCCAGCTCGTCAACCTGCTGCGCAACGGCAAGCCCGTCCGTATGTCCAAGCGCAAGGGCACCATGGTGACCCTGCAGGAGCTCGTCGACGAGGTCGGCTCCGATGCCGCTCGCTACACGCTCATCTCCAAGAGCTCCAACCAGATGGTCGACTTCGATATTGAGGCCGTTAAGAAACGCGACAACTCCAACCCGGTGTACTACGTGCAGTACGCTCACGCCCGTGTGTGCTCCATCCTGCGCCGTGCCGCTGACGTTACGCCCGAGCAGGCTGACGAGATGGGCATGAAGGCCGTCGCCGCCAAGGCCATCGGTGAGAACGTCGATTACTCGCTGCTGACCGACCCGACCGAGCTCGCCCTTTCGCGTAAGCTCAACGAGCTCACCGACCTCATCGCCAGCTGCGCTCGCGACCGCGCCCCGTTCCGTCTGACGCACTTTGCTGAGGAACTCGCCGGCGACTTCCACAGCTTCTACGCTGCCTGCCAGGTTCTGCCGAGCGAGGGCCGTCCCGTCGACCCCGAGCTTTCGCGTGCCCGTCTGGCCGCTTGCGACGCCGTCCGCGTGACGCTCGCCCTGGTGCTCACCCTTGTTGGCGTTTCCGCGCCCGAGCAGATGTAATCTGCGAGTCATTTGACCGTACAGACTTGGTTTAACTAAGCCTTGAAAGCCCGATCTCCCACGGAGGTCGGGCTTTTTGCAAACGCCGACGTATTGACGAATTTGGAACTGCTGGAAATACGAAACTATGCCGGTTTACTACGATGAAATGAGAAATTCCAACCACGCCGGCTTTTCGCAAAAAGTGAAAGACATCTACCTGCGGTTTTAGTTCAACAAGTTTCGGAGTGGTCGCGGTTGAGCGATTCATCGTAGTAAACCGCCATAGTTTTGGCGGAGGCAGTCAGATTTGTGGGTGTTAAACCAAAAAGTGCCCCTTTTGACTAGTCGTTTAAGAACGTCCCCAATGACTAAGTTGCAGGTGGCGGCGGTTGTGTTACACTAACGCTGCGTATATGACGCAAATATCTCGATACAGATCAATGATGTCCGTCGGTATTTGACGGAGCTAGACTGTTTAGCCGCCCTGAAGGTTTATGCAGGGAGCATGTGATCACAGGGCTTGAAAAGAAAGTTGAGCAAACACTGTGTCTGATCAACAGCAAGAAAACGAAATAACGACGACGCAAGCCGCTCCCGCTGCACCGGTTGTGTCGGACCAGGTCGCGGCGCCCGCGCAAGCCTCGGCTCCTGAGACGCCTACGCCTGCATCGGCTGAGAAGGCCGTTCCTGCAACTGGTGAGGAGGCTGTTCCGGCAAAGCCCAAGCGCACGCGCCGCGCGGCCAAGCCTGCCGCTGACGGCGAGGAGGTCACCAAGCCCAAGCGCCGTACTACGCGCACGACACGCGCCAAGCGCACCGTTGTAGCTGACTCCTCGGCGCCGATTTCCGATGAGGTCGCGCAGGCACGTGCGTTGGCGCAGATTAGCGACTGTCTCTTATACACATCTCCGAGCCCACG
>CABSMZ010000107.1 GCA_902478875.1 uncultured Collinsella sp. | reverse complement strand
CTCTCCGTCGTCGGCAGCGTCAGATGTGTATAAGAGACAGGCAGACAATGCCATCCGACGCCAGCGCGCAATTTCCCGACGACGATAACAATCGTCTCTGTCCGCATGGGGCGAATTGCCTCAACAGAGTCATTTTGAGGTCGTTGGGTTTTAGCACGACATTGCTGCATGTTTCTAGGGCATGTATGTGCTGATTTTTGCTATTTAACCTGATATTGCACGGTTTTTGACCTCAAGGTGACTTGCAACTGACCGATGTTCTAACTAGCTACCAAGGGCGAAAGGAAACAGCCATGAGCAAGGAAAAAGTCGTTCTCGCATATTCCGGTGGTCTTGATACATCCGTATGTGTCAAATGGCTCCAGGACGAGAAGAATCTCGATGTCGTTTGTGTCTGCGGCAACGTGGGCCAGGAAGAGACCGGACTGGATGCCAAGAAGCAGAAGGCGCTCGACCTGGGCGTTCTCGATTGCCAGGTGCTCGACCTGCGCGACGAGTTCTCTGATGAGTTCCTGACTAAGGCCATCGCAGCAAACTCCATGTACGAGAACAAGTATCCGCTGCTCTCCGCCCTGTCTCGCCCGCTGCTTGCCAAGAAGCTTGTTGAGGTCGCCCACGAGTTTGGCGCTACCTACGTCGCCCACGGCTGCACCGGCAAGGGCAACGACCAGGTCCGTTTTGAGGCCGCCGTAAAGGCCCTCGACCCCGAGCTCAAGGTTATCGCCCCGGTTCGCGAGTGGGACCTGAAGTGCCGTCCCGACGAGGTCGCCTATGCCCACGCCCACAACGTGCCGGTTCCCGAGGGTGCCAACGACAACCCCTACTCCATCGACGACAACCTGTGGGGTCGTGCCATTGAGTGCGGCCACCTGGAGGATCCCTGGAACGAGCCGCTCGATGACGCTTGGGTTATGACTAAGAACCCCGAGGACACGCCGGACACCCCGACCTACACCGAGATTGAGTTTGAGGCCGGCAAGCCCGTCGCCGTCGACGGCAAGAAGATGAAGCTCTCCGAGATTGTCATCTCCCTCAACAAGATCTCCGGCGACAATGGCTTTGGCCGTCTCGATCTGGTCGAGGATCGCCTGGTGGGCCTTAAGAGCCGCGAGTGCTACGAGGTTCCCGGCGCCCTGACGCTCATCACCGCCCACAAGGCGCTCGAGGACATTTGCGTCGAGGGCGACCTGCTCAAGACCAAGATCAAGCTCGAGCAGGATTGGGCCACCGCCGTGTACAACGGCCAGTGGTACAGCCCGCTCAAAAACGCGCTCGACGCCTTTATGGCCGACACCCAGAAGTTCGTGACCGGCACCGTCCGTCTGAAGTTCTTTAAGGGCAACTGCCATGTCGTCGGCCGCAAGAGCCCGTTTAGCCTGTATGACTACGGTCTGGCTACCTACGACCGCGACACTACGTTTGACGAGAAGGCCAGCGCCGGCTTTATCGAGATCGATACGCTGTCACTCAAGACGTGGGCAAAGGTCCAGGGCCCCAGCTCTGCTGCCGCCCAGGCCTAGCGCCTCCTTCCCTTGGTATCCGCGCGGCCCATCCGCGTGATACATAACGGGCGCACGGGGTCCCTACCTTTCGTTATGCTTGCTGACACTTCTTAACATCGGTGGCCCCTACGTTCCGCCCGCATATATGATGCCGCGACTGTGGCTGAGTCCGAGCCCCGCCGGGGTTGTCCGGCGGGGCTCCTTCTATCAATTTGGCGGCTCTGCGCCTATATATATGAGGAGTATCCATTATGTTCAATGCTATCGCGCATGCTTTACTTGCCCTCGCGCCCGAGTTCGATGCTGCAAGGGTCGAGGACGTCCCTATGAGCCTGAAGGCCTGGATCGATGGTTCGCAGGGCAACATCCGGAGGGAGACGTTGGGCGCCAAGTGCATGGCGCGTCACTTCTTTGCAAATTAGCTACATGGCTCCGCACACGGTGGGGAATGTGTAAAACTAGCGGTTGAAAAATCGCTTTAGCGATATGGCGCATTGCTTTGGGCGCTTGTTTTGGTATTTGGAGAAAGGGGACGGTTCCATGGCTCTTTGGGGCGGTCGTTTTGAGGCAGGCGTGGCCGAGGTCACGCAGGAGTTTGGCGCGTCGCTGCCGGCCGACAAACATCTCTATAAGCAGGATATCGCAGGCTCTAAGGCGCATGCCAAAATGCTGGCGGCCCAGGGCATCATCAGTGCCGAGGACGAGCAGGCGATTGCCAAGGGCCTGACCGGAATCGAACAGGATATCGATGCCGGCAACTTCACCTTCGACATCAACGACGAAGACATTCATATGTCCATCGAGAGCGAGCTGACGCGTCGCATCGGCGAGGCCGGTAAGCGCTTGCATACCGGACGTTCGCGCAACGACCAGGTGGCGACCGACACGCGCCTGGGCGTCAAGGCGCTGGCCAAGGAGCTCATGGAGGCCAATCTTGAGCTGCGCCATGTGCTGGTGGATGCGGCTAAGAAGTACGACAAGGTGATTCTGCCGGGTTACACGCATATGCAGCACGCTCAGCCCGTGCTGCTCTCGCATCATCTGCTGGCGTATTCCTGGATGTTCGCGCGCGACTTTACACGCTTGAAGGCCGCCTTTGATGCCGCCGACAACTGCCCGCTGGGTGCTGCCGCGCTTGCCGGTACGAGCTATCCGCTCGATCGCCAGATGACGGCTGCCGAACTTGGCTTTGCGGGCGTGATTCCTAACTCACTCGATGCTGTTTCCGACCGTGATTTCCTGCTCGATCTGCATTACGCTGGCTCCGTCATGGCCATGCACCTGTCGCGTCTTTCCGAGGAGATCGTGCTGTGGTCGAGCTCCGAATTTGGCTTTATCACGCTTTCAGACTCCTACTCCACCGGCTCGTCCATCATGCCGCAGAAGAAGAATCCCGACTTTGCCGAGCTTATTCGCGGCAAGAGCGGCCGTGTCTATGGCAACCTGGTGCAGCTGCTCGTGACCATGAAGGGCCTGCCGCTTGCTTATAACAAGGACTTGCAGGAGGACAAGGAGGGCGCGCTCGATACCGCCCATACGCTCATGCAGTGCCTGTCGGTTATGGCCGGAATGATTTCGACTTGGACCGTCAACGAGGATGCCATGGCGCGCGAGTGCGGCGTGGGGCACCTTGCCGCTACCGATGTTGCCGATTACCTGGCCAAGCGTGGCCTGCCGTTCCGCGAGGCACATGCCGTGGTGGGGCATCTGGTTCTGATGTGTGAGAAGCGCGGCTGCAATCTTGAGGACCTGCCGTTTGAGGTGTTCCAGGAGGCAAGCCCGCTCTTTGAGCACGACATTACCGAGGCGCTCGACATCCCGTCGATTGTCGCCGCGCGCACGACCGAGGGCGGCACCGCCCCTGCCGCCGTTGCCGTGCAGCTGCAGCGTGCCGAGGCGCAGCTCGTGGTCGACGAAGGTGTGTTTGGATCGCTAACCAAGGTCGTCGAGATGGGTCACGGGGCAAAGTAGAGGTTTGGCTGAAGACGTATTGTCCATTTATTGATAAATCGTTTTCGCTTTACGGGCGCCTGCTGATGTGGGAGCCCGTATTTTGTTGCTATGGGGGAGGGGCTTGTCGAGAACTTCTGTAGGACCTTTGGGCAGGTTGTGAAGGGGATACGTTCGCGGGCGGCAACCGACCGCCTGCTCTGTTCGGCGCGGTTGATGGGCGGTCGGATGGTACTCTAATCGGGCTTCGAAACAGAAGTGACACATATGGAGCGCTTTAATAAATTGCAACGTTTCAATAAACAGCTTTTTGTTTAACTGCAGCTAAAACTCTGTTACGATGCAGTCCAGGCGGGTGCCGGAATGGGACTTGGGCACGCGCGAACCTACTTGAAAGGCTACTTTTATGGCTATCGAGAAGACCTTCATCATGATTAAGCCCGACGCCGTGCGCGACCGCAAGATCGGCGAGATCGTTGCTCGCATTGAGCGCAGCGGCCTTGTCATCGAGCGCATGGAGATGACCACGCTCGAGCGCGCTACCGTCGAGGAGCACTACGCCCATCTGGCCGACAAGCCCTTCTTTGGCGGTCTCTGCGACTTTATGACGAGCGGTCCGGTCGTCAAGATGGTCGTTTCCGGTCTCTCCGCTGTTGCTAAGATGCGCACCCTCATGGGCGCTACTAATCCGCTTGACGCTGCTCCTGGTACCATCCGCGGCGACTTTGCCGTCGATGTCAACGCCAACGTGATCCACGGCTCCGACTGCCTGGAGAACGCCGAGATTGAGATCAAGCGCTTCTTTGGCTAAACCAGCTTTGACTCCTTAAAGCTGTTAGCGTGTGGCTTGGGCGCCGCGGAACTCCATCCGCGGCGCCCTTTTATTCCAAAATCTATGAAGGGGCCCGCTCGGTCATGAGTTCCGAGCGGGCCCCTGCTGTTAGCTTGTGGCACTGAGTGGTTTAGGCCTCGTCGACGACCTTGAGGCCGCGCGTGTGATCGATCTCGTTGAGGAGGTTAACGCGACGCTCGTGACGGCCGCCCTCAAACTCGGCGTCGAGCCACTCGTCGACGATCATCTTAGCGAGCTCGGAGCCCACGACACGGGCACCAAAGGCGAGCACGTTGGTGTTGTTGTGCATGCGGGAGAGCTTGGCGCTGAAGGGCTCGGAGCACACGACGGCGCGTACGCCCTCGACCTTGTTGGCAGCCAGGCTAATCCCGACACCGGTGCCACAGATGAGGATGCCCAGGTCGACGTCGCCGTTGGCAACGGCCTTACCCACCTTGTAGCCGGCGATGGGGTAGTCAAAGCTCTCGGAGGTGTCGGTGCCAAAGTTCACGACCTCGCAGCCGCGCTCCTTCAGGTGCTCGGAGATGATGTTCTTGAGCTCGACGGCGGCGTGGTCGTTGCCGATACCAATCTTCATGAGTGGTTCCTCTCTGGTCTGTGCGGCGCAAATGCTAAAGGTTTTACCGCGTTCGACTGCATGATAGCGCGACTTTTGCGTAAACGCTCGGGCGTTTTTTGGTCAAACGCTTTAGCATGCAACAAGACCGGTTTCTCATGAATGAATGCCGTCAGTTTGCGCCTGAATGCCGTCTACCGGAACCCGGGTTGCGGTTTTTGATGCATTGTTATCAAATAAAAGAGCTAATTATTATTGAGAGCCAAGCCCGTTATGCAAGCAGGAGATACCTATGCCTACCGATTCCCTTCGTGATGCCGCGTTTTGCGATGTTTTGAACCGCGAGCTTGTCTGTGCACTCGGCTGCACCGAGCCCATTGCCGTTGCCTATGCAGCAGCGCTGGCGAGCCAGACGCTCGGTTACGAGCCCGATCATATGGATGTTGCCTGCTCGGGCAACATCATCAAGAACGTTAAGAGCGTGACCGTGCCCAACTCGGGCGGTATGCACGGTATTGAAGCCGCGGCCGTGCTGGGTGCCGTGGGCGGCGACGCCAAAAGCGCGCTCGAGGTGCTCGAGAGCGTTAACGATGAAGACCGTGCTCGCGTGGCCGAGCTCCTCGCCGACGCCGACTACTGCGATGTATCGCTTGTCGAGGGTGTGCCCAACCTCTACATCAAGGTGACTGCCACGGCCGGGGGCCATACCGCGGTCGTCGAGATTACCGACCACCACACCAATGTCACGTGCCATACCCTCGACGGTATTCCGGTGTGCGGCAAGTCGGCGGGGGAGTGTGCCGCCTGCGCCGAGCGCGTCGTGGCCGAGCGGGCGGCAGATAACGCCGACACGCCCATGTCGATCGAGACCATCATCGACTTTATCGAGGACGGTGACATTGAGGACGCCCGTGCTGCCGTTGAGCGTCAGATTGAGCTGAATGGCGCAATCAGTGCCGAGGGCCTTGCGCACGCTTGGGGCGCCGAGGTGGGTCGTACGCTGCTGGGTGCTCGTGCCGATGACGTCGCCTGCCGTGCCCGTGCCCGTGCGGCCGCCGGGTCCGACGCCCGCATGAACGGCTGCGCGCTGCCGGTCGCCATTGTGTGCGGCTCGGGCAATCAGGGCATTACCTGCGCATTGCCCGTCATGGAGTATGCCGAGTACCTGCGTTGCGACCACGAGCGCCTGGTGCGCGCCGTGATGCTGTCCGATCTTATCGCCGTGCATATCAAGAGCTATATTGGTGCGCTCTCGGCGTTTTGCGGTGCTATTTGCGCCGCGTGCGGCGCCGGCGCTGCGATTACCTGGCTGTGCGGTGGCACGCGCGAACAGATTGGCGCGACGGTCTCGAATACGCTTGGCAACGTGGGCGGCATCGTGTGCGACGGCGCCAAGGCGAGCTGTGCCGCCAAGATCTCGGCTGCCGTCGATGCGGCGATTCTGGGCCACGATATGGCCATGCAAGGCCGCGGCTTCCGCGCCGGCGAGGGCCTGATCCAAGATACCGTTGAGCAGACAATCGCTAGCATGGGCTACGTAGGCCGCGTGGGTATGAAAGATACCGACGTCGAGATCCTCAACATCATGATCGGCAAAACCCAGGTGTGCTAGTTACGCGGTTTTACCAAACCGCGTAACCAGTCGACGCTGCAAACGCCCCTAAGCGGCAATTTGCCTTTCAATCGTCGGGCATGGCCAGAAGGCCTATGCCCTTCTCTTTCAAGGCACATTGCTCGATTAGGGGCGTTTTCGCTCATATGACCCAATCCGCTGTCAAGAGCCACAATGGCCCCGCCGACC
>CABSMZ010000106.1 GCA_902478875.1 uncultured Collinsella sp. | reverse complement strand
CGGCAGCGTCAGATGTGTATAAGAGACAGAACATACGCATCGCACGCTAGCGTGAGACAAACAAAAGGGCCCGAGCAAACAACGCTCGGGCCCTTTTGTTTACCGTGTCCATCGCTAATCCAAACGTGATTTTCTCGGGAATGCATCTGGGGGATGCCGAGGACCTATTTTCTGTCATGCGGCAATGGGTCCCATGGGGTGCGTCGTGCATTTTTTGGAGTATTCAGCAGCTCTAGTTGGCTGCATACGATTCGGTATTGCCAACGGCGGCCTTCAGATATCCCTTATGAGTGTTTTGAGTTAGATTTCGCCGTTTTTTGAAGCAAAGGTACGTCGTTCTCGCTATGTCGGAACCCAAAATGACGCAGCGCCCTAAAGGTTTGCCCGCTCGGGGTATTGCTGGCGTGAGAGCGCTGCAGAATACTCCGTTTTTTGCACGTGCTGGGACGGGGTACCTCAGGAGAACGCGGCGGCATCCAGTAAATATATGCAATCTGTACCGGGAATTATGCAAACCGAAAAGGCGGGCAGTATGGGTAGGTGTATCGGGCCGCCTGGCGCACCAAAACGGGGAGCTCCCCCATGCGCCGTATACTCTGTCTGAATGTGAAAACGGCTTGACGCGTTGCCAGGCGTAGGGGGAGGGTGCCTTGATGAGCGTATTCGAAATTGTGTTTAGTCCGACGGGTGGAACGCGGAAGGTGTCTGGCCTTGTGGCCGGGGCACTGGACAAGAATACCGTTACCGTCGATCTGACCGATAGCGGGCTAGATTTCAGCGCTGTCTCGATGACTGAGGACGACGTGGCCGTAATCTCTGTGCCGGCGTATGCCGGTAGAATCCCGGCCGTGGCGGTCGACCGACTGAACATGGTTCACGGCAACGGAGCGCGGGCCGTTCTGGTGTGCGTCTACGGAAACCGCGCGTTTGAGGACGCGCTCGTAGAGCTGGAGGACGTTGCGAAGCGCGCCGGATTTAGGGTGGTTGCAGCGGTTTCTGCTATTGCCGAGCATTCCGTTGCGCGACAGTTTGCTGCCGGTCGTCCGGATGCGCAGGATGCGGCGCAGCTCGCAGAGTTTGCGCAGCAAATTCAGCAAAAGCTGTTGGCTGAGGATACATCCGAGCCCTCTATTCCCGGCAATCGTCCTTATAAACAAGCCAGAGGTCACCGCATGGCACCTGAGGCAACAGAGGATTGCGTCTCCTGCGGTGCATGCGCCGCGGCGTGCCCCGTTTGTGCTATCGACAAGGGTGACCCCAAACGAGCAGCTGGCGAGGCGTGCATCTCCTGCATGCGCTGCATTGCCGTATGCCCGCGAGGCGCTCGTAAGCTTGATCCCAACAAGCTATCCGCTGTTTCTCAGATGCTGAGCAAGGTTTGCGTCGTGCGGAAGGAATGCGAGCTCTTCATCTAGCGCATACGAAATTGGTTCAAAGGAGTCAGAGCAAGGAGTGTCCCTGGGTGCCGGCAGAAAAGGAACGTCCCCAAGTGCCGCTTAAATACCGTTTATCGAAGAAAAAATACCGCTCACCGGTCATAATGATTGTTCTGGCTTTGGGCTTGTCTACAATAGCTCCCGTAAAAAGAAATGCGAAAGGTTACCGAGTCCCTCGGACGTGGGCCTAACCAAAGTCTTTGAACGGATGTGTCTCTATGGACGCATTCGCTTGATTTTGGTTGGGCTATATTTATGAAGGGACATGCCACCATGGGTTTCTTTTCTCGCCTGATGGGCGGTTCGGATGAGCAGAAGACTGCAACTTCCGAGTTCGAAATCCTCGCTCCCGTTTCCGGCGAGCTTGTTCATCTGGAAAAAACCAATGACCCCGCTTTTAGCAGCCGTGCCGTGGGCGATGGCGTTGCCGTGATTCCCCAAGAGGGAACGGTGTGCGCTCCTGTTTCCGGCACCGTCGCGGCGCTGTTCCCGACCGAGCACGCGCTGGGTATCATGTCCGACGACAGCTCTGCTCAGGTGATGCTGCATATCGGAATCGACACTGTTAAACTTGAGGGCAAGGGCTTCCATGCGCTTGTTGCCCAGGGTGACCATGTCGACGCGGGCCAGCCCCTCGTCGAGGTCGATTTCGACGCGGTCCGCGCCGCCGGCTTCGATCCCACGGTCTTCGTTATCGTGTGCGAGCGTTCGGAGAACTCGACTCTTCGTGAGCACGCTTCCGGCCCTGTTGCTGTTAAAGAGCCTGTCGTCTGGCTTTCCGAGTAAATTCTTGTGGTGGGTACCGTGGTTATCAAGCGAGTTTTCAACAACAACGTCGCAATGGTCACTTCGGACGATGGTTCTGAGCTCATCGTCATCGGTCGAGGCCTCTGCTTTGGCCGTCATGCCGGCGATGCCATCGACGAGGCATCGGTCGAAAAGACCTACGCGTTGCAGGAGGGAACTTCTCAGGATTCGCGTACGATTGACCGCTTGGCACATCTTTTAGAGTCCATCCCCACCGTCAACCTCGTGATTTCCGAGGACATCGTTCAGATGCTTCGTCGAGAGCTCAATGTTGATATCAACGACAAGATTCTCATTGCTCTCGCAGACCATATCAGCCTTGCTTTGGAGCGCGAGCGCAAAGGCGTCTCCTGTGAGAATCCGTTGCTGCTCGAGATCCAGCAGTTCTATCGCAAGGAGTATGCGCTTGCGGGCCGTGCGCTGCAGATTGTCAAGGAGTATATGGGCATCCAGATGAGCGAAGAAGAGCAGGGTTTCATTACCTTGCATATCGTCAACGCCACCATGCCGCAACGCTCCGATCGTCTGATCGTTTCGGTCCAGCTTGTTCGCGACGTGCTCGCGATTGTTTCCGAGCGCTATGCTACGACCCTCGATGACACCTCGCTGCCCTATGAGCGTTTCGTCCGCCACCTGCAGTTTTTCGCACAGCGGGCGCTTGACCCCGCGGCCGGGCAGATCAATGACGATGCACTGTTCCGAATCGATGAAACTAAGTATCCGTGCGCGTTCTCGTGCGCGGACGCCATAGCCGCCCACTTGTCGTCTACCTATAACGTTGTCGTTACCGATGCCGAGAAGAGTTATCTCGCATATCACATTGTTAACCTGCTTGGAGAACCTGGTCTCTAGGCATAACGTGCCCACACATCGATTGATATAAGGCAGGGCTCACGGTCTTGTCTAGGGCACATCTGTCTTAATTTGCGGAAAAGGAAGGGGAGTACCGCTATGACCGCAAAAAAGAAGTTCAATTTCAAAGCGCCGTTGGAGGTGTTCGCGAAGTCAATCGTCCAGCCGATGATGTATCTCTCGGTTGCCGGCATTCTGCTCATCGTGGGCATTATTCTGACCAACAAGACCATTTGCGCCTTGATCCCCGTACTGGGCTCCGGTCCGTTCCAGCTTGTGGGCGCCGTTGTCTATCAGTCGCTGATGTTTATCATCAACAACCTCTCGATTCTGTTCTGCGTGGGCATCGCCGGCGCCATGGCAAAGAAGAACAAGGGCCATGCTTCGCTGATTGCCCTGATGTCGTTCTTCCTGTTCCTGCAGGCTAACAACATCGTGCTCAACGCCACCGGCTCTCTTGCCGAGGCGAGCGGCATGCTCGGTCTTACCGGAACCGGCCAGAGCACCGTTATGGGCATTCAGGTGCTCGATACCGGCGTGTTTGGCGGCATCATTCTTGGTTGCATCACCGGTGTCGTGTTCAACAAGTATTCGAACAAGCAGTTCCCCATTGCCCTTTCGATGTTCTCGGGCGTTCGTTTTCCGTTCCTGATCATGATCATCATTTCCTGGATCATGGGTGCTGGCTTCTGCATCGTTTGGCCTCCGGTTCAGGGTGCCATCTCCTCCGTTGCCGGCATCATTAAGGAGTCGGGCAACATCGGTCTGTTTATCTACGGCATGCTCAACAAGCTGCTCGTTCCTACCGGTCTGCATCACCTCATCTACACCCCGTTCCAGTTCTCCGATGTGGGCGGCACCCTGACGCTGGGCGATCAGGTTATCGCCGGCGCCTATCCCATCCGTGTTGCCGAGATGGCGATGACGGGCCAGCCCTTCTCCGATAGCACCTACTTCAACAGCTACACCTTCAACAACCTGTGGCCCTACATCGGTATCGGTCTCGCCTTTATCTTCACCGCTTACAAGGGGAACAAGGATAAGACCAAGGCCGTTATCATCCCGCTGATCATCACCGCCGTGCTCTCCTGCGTGACCGAGCCCATGGACTTCCTCTTTGTCTTTGCCGCTCCCGTGCTCTTTGTCGTTCACTCGATTCTTTCCGGCATCTTCCTGGTTCTGCTCAAGGTCCTCTCCGTGCCCGCTTCGACTGCAGGCGGCATCATCAACATCGTGGTTTCCAACCTGGTCCTCGGTGTCGACAAGACCAACTGGCCGATGATGCTGGTGCTTGGAGTCGTCAACGCCGCTCTGTACTTCTTCCTCTTCACCTTCCTTATTAAGAAGCTCAACCTCCACACGCCTGGCCGCGAGGAGGAGTCCGAGCTCGCCGAGTCCGTTGCCGAGGGCGAGGCCGCCGCGTCTGTCGCGGTGAAGCAGGGCGCTGTTGCCGCAGCTCCCGCAGAGGGCGTCGATGCAGGTATTGCCGACCTGGTCGCAGGTCTTGGCGGCAAGGACAACATCGAGGAGCTCGAGAACTGCTTTACGCGTCTTCGCGTGAACGTTAAGAACCCGGACCTCATCGATGAGAACCTCATCAACCACGTGCCCAACAGCGGCATCAACCGCAACGGCAACAATATCCAGATCATCTTTGGCATGAAGGTCGCCGAGATGCGCGACAAGGTCGAAAACGCAATTGAGAAGGAGCAGTAAACAATGATCATTACTCTGTGTGGTGGCGGATCCACCTTTACCCCCGGCATCGTCAAGTCCATCGCTCTTCGCAAGGACGAGCTCGACGTTGACGAGATTCGTCTGTACGACATCAACGAGGAGCGCCAGCGCAAGATCGGCGTGCTCGTGGACTGGATTCTGCACGAGGACCTCGGCCTGGACATCAAGCTTACGGTGACCACCGACAAAAAGACGGCTTTTACCGACGCGAGCTTCGTGTTTGCCCAGATGCGCGTGGGCGGCTATGCCATGCGCGAGCAGGACGAGAAGATTCCGCTGCGTCACGGCTGCGTTGGTCAGGAGACCTGCGGCTGCGGCGGCCTTGCCTACGGCATGCGCACCATCTTCCCCATGGTCGAGCTGATCGATGACGTTGAGAAGTACGCCAAGAAGGACTACTGGATTCTCAACTACTCCAACCCTGCCGCCATCGTGTCCGAGGGCTGCCGCGTGCTGCGTCCCAACGCTCGCATCATCAACATCTGCGACATGCCGATTGCAATCATCGACGTGGTTTGCGCCGCGCTCGATATCGACAAGAAGGATGTCGAGTACGATTACTTTGGCCTCAACCACTTTGGCTGGTTCACCTCGATTCGCCACAAGGGCGAGGAGGTGCTCCCGCAGCTGCGCGAGTACATCAAGGAGCACGAGATTCTGCTGCCCGATTCGTACCTCAAGGGCATGGGCTCGCTCATGGCAAAGAAGCCCGAGGAGGCCACTGACGAGCACCCCGAGCAGAACCGCCACACCAAGGGCAGCTGGTACTACGTCTGGAAGGGCGAGTACGAGATCATGGAGTGCTTCCCGGAGTACCTGCCCAACACGTATCTGAACTACTACCTGCAGCAGAAGGAGTTCGTCGAGCATTCCAACCCCGAGCGCACCCGTGCTAACGAGGTTGAGGAGACGCGTGAGAAGAACCTCTTCGACGGCATCGACCACTACGAGAAGACGGGCGAGATCGACGAGAGCACGTTCTATGCGGGCAGCCACGGCGACTGGATTGCCGATCTGGCTATCGCTCTGAAGAACGACACCAAGCAGCGCTTCCTGGTCATTTGCGAGAACAAGGGCGCTATCCCCAACATGCCCTACGACGCTATGGTCGAGCTGCCTGCCTACATTGGCAAGAATGGCCCCGAGGTCATCAGCCGCGACAACATTCCTCTGTTCCAACAGGGCCTCATGATGCAGCAGCTGAACTCCGAGAAGCTCGTGGTCGAGGCTACGATCGAGGGTTCTTACGAGAAGGCGCTCAAGGCCTTTACGCTGAACAAGACCGTGCCTTCGATGAAGGTCGCCAAGGAGGTTCTCGACGACATGATCGAGGCCAACAAGGGTTACTGGCCCGAGCTTAAGTAAAAGCAACAGGGTCGCTGGCCGCATACCTGGAGCAATGCCCCGTCCACGTGATTGCGTGGGCGGGGCATTGTCATTTGGTAACGCGTTTTACCAAATATGGCATTTATCTGCGGTAATGTTCTATTTCACCGCCGAGGGTGACATTTCATACCGCCTGCCGAACTGCGTGGAGACCTAACAACTTTTTAGGTCAGTGTTGTGCGTGTAGCAACTTCGCCCGGCCTCGCCTCCGGGCTGCCATGTGAGAGGGGATCTTATGGCTCGACTGCACGTAATGGAACGCAGCCACGCTCAGGCCGTCATGGACGACCTGCACGATGCGCTCGGACGTCGTCTGGCGGTGAGTTCGCTCGCCCCGTGCCCCGTTGAGTTTACGGCAGCGCTCGTCAATCTGTGCTCCACCCAGAGCTGCGGCAAGTGCACGCCCTGCCGCGTGGGCCTGAGCGCGCTGAGCGACCTGCTCGCCGATGTGCTCGAGGGCCGCGCCGACGAGTCCACGCTCAACTTGATTGAGCGCACCGCCC
>CABSMZ010000105.1 GCA_902478875.1 uncultured Collinsella sp. | reverse complement strand
ATGACGGGCGACGGCGTCAACGACGTGCTGGCGCTCAAGGAGGCCGACTGCTCCGTGGCCATGGCGGCCGGCTCCGATGCCGCGCGTAACGTGGCCGAGATCGTACTCGTCGACAACGATTTTGCCTCGATGCCCGCCGTGGTGGCCGAGGGCCGTCGCTCCATCAACAACCTGCAGCGTTCGGCGTCGCTGTTCCTGACCAAGACGCTGTTCTCGATGGGGCTGGCGGCGCTGTGCATCGCGCTGCCGCCGTACCCCTTCGATCCCATCCAGATGACACTCATCAACTTCTTCTGCATCGGCGCGCCGGGCTTTGTGTTGGGCCTGGAGCCCAACAATGCTCGCGTGAAGGGTGCGTTTTTGACGAACGTACTCAAGCGTGCACTGCCGGCGTCGATTGCGGTCATTATGGCTGCGGCGCTCGATATCTTTGTGGCGCGCGTGTTTGGCTTTAGCCAGCTCACGCTGTCTACGATGTGCCTGCTTACGTCCTGCGCGGCGAGCGTCAGCCTGATCTGGCGCATCTCGCAGCCTCTCACGCCCTTACGTGTGGTGCTCTTTGTGTTTGTAGTCGCCGGCATCCTGGTGGGCGTTATCGGATTCCCGGAGCTGCTCTCTATTGCCAACCTGTCGATAGGCCAGATGGTTATCTTGGCTGTCATCGTGGTCTTTACCTGCTCGGTGTTCTTTAAGCTCGCCACGATGATAGATTCGCTCAAGCCGCGTCGTCGTCATGCCGCAACTGGTTTTGGGCGTGGTGTGCGCGTTCACCTGGGTCGCGGTGGCGGCAAGGTGAGCTCGACGGGTTCGACGGCCGAGCGTTTTGCCAAGCGCGTCGCCGCCGACATGGCGCAGCGCCGCGAAGATCGCACCGCTCGCGAGGCCGAGGCCCGTGCACTCGAGGGCGTGGCCCAGGCCCAGCCCAAGAACAAGAAGGGTGCCGGAGCCAAGCGCTCTCGCGTGACCAAGTCCGCCCAAGGCATCAAAGTCTCGATGCCAAGCAAAAAGAAGAAGTAACTACGCGCCCTGGCGATGTTGAATTGGTGCCTTGTTCCTGTGGGGCCGTGGCGATGTTATGCTCTAACCTCGATTGTTTGAATTGCTTCGAAAAGAGGATGCCGTGATCTGCCCGCATTGCCTTAAGACTATCGAGGACGGCGCCTCGTTCTGCCCCTACTGCAACGCCTATGTGGGTCCGGGCGATGGTCCCGAGCACACCGAGTTCGTGTTCTGTGAGGGCTGCGGTGCCCGTCTTTCTCCGCATGATCGTACGTGCCCCAAATGCGGACGCCCCGCTCCGGGTATCCTCTCCGAGGACGCGGCCGCATCCGACCTGGCAGCGGGCCGCACGGCGGGCTTTCCGCGCCTAACGCAAGAGCAGATCGATACCGAGGTGCCTCATGCGCCGGCCTCTGCCGCTGCGGTGCTTTCGGACGCCGCCGATCCTAACGAGACCTGCGTGCTGCCGGCTTTCGATAAGGATTTCGGTATCCCCAAGGTCGATATTCCCACGCCGGTTTCCCTGCATGACGATGCTCAAAAACCCAAGCGCAAGGTGCATCCCGACGAGGACGCCTATCACAAGCACAAGCGTCATATTCCCAAGCCGCTCATCGTCATCGCGGTCCTTGCCGTCGTTTGCGGCGGTGCCTATTGGTTCGTGACGGCCGATCCCATGGGTGTCATGCCTGGCTTCTATGACCAGTTTGGTCAGGCCGCGCAGACGACCTTCCCTACGCGCCAAAAGGGCGAGGCGACTGAGGACGATACCAAGCAAGACGATTCTGCCGAGGTGGTCCAGGAAGAAACCGTGCTTACCGATGATCAGCTCTATACCAGGCTCGACGGTCTGTATCAGACCATCGTGTCCTACGGTGACGAGGACCAGATCGGCGAGGTCATCGATTCCTTTAACAACGGCTATCTTCGAACGCCGCTGTCCACCCGCCAGGAGTTGTCGCAGAGTGCCTACGCCCTGCGCGACCAGATCAAAAAGACGCAAGATGAGCTCAACAACCTTAAGCACCAGGACGATACGGTCTATGCGGATGACATCGCCCACTTAAAGCAGCTTGCCGAGTGGATGTACGAGCGCGTCGACGTGATCTGCCAGAGCTGGGATATCTCGCTGGCCATTCCCGATGGCGAGTCGATGAGTTCCCACCAGAGCGAGATCCTGGCGCCCATCGCACAGGGCGGCAACAGCGCGCTGAATCAGTACGACGCCAACGTGGGCTCCTGGAAGCCGCAGCAGCGTTCCTAAAATTAGTTCGCCATAGTCGGCATAACCTACGTGCGCAATTGATGTAAGCGCATGCTTATTGCTACAATTCGTACAAATATGCTTTAAACGCACGAGGAAGGAACCACATGTTTGGTTTTAAGAAAGAGCTCTACACGCCCGAGTATCAGCTTGCCGGCGACGAGTGCGCCGTTATCGAGACGTCGAAGGGTACCATCAAGGTCAAGTTTGACGGTGAGGGCGCACCCATTCATGTCGCGAACTTCTGCGAGCTTTCCACGATGGGTTTCTATGATGGCCTTAAGTTCCATCGCTATGTGCCCGGTTTTGTCATTCAGGGCGGCGATCCCAATACCCGCGATATGTCCGGCGCCGACGTCGCTGCCGGTCTTGAGGGCCCCGACGGCATGCCCGGTACCGGTGGCCCCGGCTACTGCATCAAGGGCGAGTTTGCCACCAATCCGCGCAACAGCCATGTCGATGGTGCCCTTGCCATGGCACGCTCCATGGACCCCGATTCCGCGGGTTCGCAGTTCTACTTCTGCCTGGGCGCCCAGCATAACCTCGATTCCGGTTACACCGTCTTTGGTACCACGGTCGAGGGTCTCGATGTGATTTCGCAGCTGCGTGCCGGCGACGAGATCGTCCATGTCGAGATCGTTCACGAGTAAAGGGGACTTCCTTGAATAGCCAGCTGATCCAACAGGGCCGCGCCGCTTACCGCGCGGGTGATTTTTCCGCTGCAGCCCAGATGCTTGGGGCGGCAAAAACTCCCGATGAGATTATGGGCGAGGCCGATCACCTTCGTGGTAACGCCTTGATGCACCTGGGCATGTATGCCGAGGCCGCCGAGGCCTATGCCGCCGCCCTCAACGACGGCACCTACGGCAAGCGCGGCGCACTGCTCACCAACCGCGGCAAGGCGCTCGCCGCCGTGGGCGACTACACGACGGCCGCTCAGGCGTTCTCTGCTGCTACGCAGGATGCTTCCTATGCCACGCCGTTCAAGGCCTATCTGGGCCTGGGCAATGCGCTGTTCCAGTCGGGCGACTATGCCAACGCGGGAACCGCCTTCCGTCAGGCTGCCATCGACGGCGCCAATCCGGCTCCTGCCGCCGCACTCGGCGAGCTCGGTCGTTGCTTCATTAAGCTCGGCCGTCCGGCGGATGCCGTGGAGACCTACCGCACGGCTATCGACTTTGCCGGTCCCCGCGACGACACTCGTGCGCTCAACGCCGGCATGGGTCAGGCGCTTTCTGCCGCCGGCCGTCCCTCCGACGCACTCGACGCCTTTAACGCCGCCACTGCCGATGGCATCTACCAGCTCACCTCCGAGCAGGCCGACGAGCTTGCCCGCGTGCACGATTCGCTTGCCGCGCTGTCTGCCCAGACGGCTATGGCCACGGCTCCGGCGCCCGCCGTGGACGCTTCTGCCGTCGATCCGCTCGATCCTACGGGCGCGACCGGTCAGTTTATGCCCGATCCCTCGGACACCGGCTTCTTTACGCTGTCCGAGTCCGAGATGGTCCAGCAGGACCGTCAGGATCGTAAGCAGGCCAAGGTTCGTCGTCGCCATCGCCACACGGGTCTCAAAGTCTTCATCGTGCTGCTTCTGCTCATTTTGATCGCCGCGGGCGGTTTGGGCTTTGCCTACACGCGCGGCTTTGGCTTCCCGTCTCAGGAGTCTGTCGTTACCGATCTGTTCCAGGCTGCCGGCGACGGTGACACCGCAAAGGCCGAGTCTTGCCTGGCCTCGAGTCTGTCCGAGGACGCTAAGTCGATGATCATCTCCTCGATTCCGCAGGGTGCCACCGCGTCCGTCGAGGGCATGGATCAGTCCATGACCGAGACGACCGCTAAGGTGAAGGCATCGCTGTCCAAGGGCGGCGAGCAGGAGTACACCGTCAAATTCGTGCGCTCCGACAACCATATCGGCTGGGCCGTTTCCTCGCTCGATATGGATTTCTCGGCTGCTGACAACCAGTAGTGACCTTATGGGATTTAGCTTTGCCCGGCGCTTCACCGCAAGTGAGGTGCCGGGCTTGCGCTAGTATGATGAGCTAGTAGTTTTCCAGCAATCATCCAACACATCAGGAGTTGCGTTGTTTTCTTTGATGGATATGTTCTTCGGTAGCTATGCGGGCGATCTTGCCATCGACCTCGGCACCGCAAATACGCTTGTCTCCGTGCGTGGCAAGGGCATCGTCATTCGCGAGCCCTCTGTTGTCGCCATCGACAAGAACGACGAGCGCATCCTGGCGGTCGGTATCGAGGCAAAGCGCATGCTCGGCCGTACGCCCGGCAACATCGTGGCCGTTCGTCCCCTGAAGGACGGCGTCATCGCCGACTTCGATGTTACCGAGGCCATGCTCCGCTACTTTATCGACAAGGCGTCCGAGAAGCGCTATCCGTGGACTCCGCGTCCGCGCGTTGTCGTCTGCGTTCCCTCCGGCGTCACGTCGGTCGAGAAGCGAGCTGTCTTTGAGGCCACGATTCAGGCCGGTGCCCGCCAGGCCTATCTGATCGAGGAGCCCATGGCTGCCGCTATCGGCGCCGACCTGCCCGTCGAGGAGCCCACCGGCTCCATGGTCATCGACATCGGTGGCGGTACCACCGAGGTTGCTGTTATCGCTATGGGCGGCATCGTCGTCTCGCAGTCTATCCGTATTGCCGGTGACGAGTTCGACCAGGCAATCCTCACGCACGTTCGCGATGCCTATAACCTGGCCATCGGCGAGCGTACGGCAGAGGACATTAAGATCAAGGTCGGCTCTGCTGTGCCGCTCAAGGACGAGCTCGACGTCGAGGTCAACGGCCGTGACGTGATCACCGGTCTGCCCAAGACCGTGCGCATCGAGAGCGAGGAGATTCGTCGCGCGCTCAACAAGCCGCTCGACGAGATGGCCAAGGCCGTTAAGGACGCCCTCGATGCCACGCCGCCCGATCTCGCCTCGGACCTTATGTACTACGGCATTTTGCTGACCGGTGGCGGCGCGCTGCTGCGCGGTCTCGACGTGCGCCTGCGCGATGAGACCGGCGTTTCGGTCAACGTCAGTCCTACGGCGCTCGATAACGTCGTTAACGGCTGCGCCCGCGTGCTCGAGGCCAATGCGTTTGATGGCGGCTTCGTCCAGACCAATGCTTAATTTCCAAAAGGTGGATTCCATTTGGCACGATCTTCGGGTTTCTCCGCAAATCTGAATACCAAGCGACAATCAACGGGTATGCGCCCGTTGATTGTTTTCAGCCTGATTTCGGTGTTGCTGCTCACGTTTTACATCCGCGAGGGCGAGGCAGGACCGATTCATGCCGTGCGTTCGGGCGTAACGACGATTACCTCGCCGGTGCGCTTTGTGGGTTCGGCTGTGGCGGCTCCCTTCAATGCGATCGGCAACGTGTTCTCTAACCTTACGGCGTCGCAGGACACGCTCGACGAGCTCAAGAAGCAAAACGAGGAACTGACCTCTAAGGTTGCTGAGCTCTCCGAGGCTCAAAAGACCGCCGAGCGTCTGGAGGGGCTGGTCGGCCTGCAGTCGACCTATAACCTCAAATCGACCGCAGCTCGTATCGTTGGTGCTTCCGGCGATGCCTGGACCTCGACCGTTACCATCGACAAGGGCTCTGCCGACGGGCTTACCATCAACATGCCTGTGACGAGTTCGGCCGGTGTTATCGGCCAGATCATCGAAGTCTCAGCCAAAACGTCCACCGTGCGCCTGATTGGCGACGAGAACTCGGGCGTGTCCGCCATGGTGCAGGACACGCGCGCCCAGGGCATGCTGCAGGGTCAGGCTGACGGCACGCTGCGTCTTGAGTACGTGAGCGTCGACTCCGATGTTAAGGTTGGCGACATCATCGTGACCTCGGGCATCGGTGGCGTGTTCCCCAAGGGTCTACCGCTCGGCACCGTCTCGTCGGTTGAGAAATCGGCAAACGACGTGTACTACACCATTGTGGTGCGCGCTCAGACCACGGCCGAGAACAACGAGGAAGTGCTGGTGATCACCTCGCTGACCGACGAACAATCGGCCTCGGATGAGGACGTGAGTACGGCCAACAGCACGCCGCAGGGAACGTCGCGCGACGCTGCGACCAAGACGAAGGACGAGAGCTCGGATGACAGTTCCGACACGTCCGAGACGACCGATTCCGGCTCGAGCGAATAGGGGGCATGTCCATGGATCTACTCGAGCAGGGGATGAGCTCCCGTACGTTTGTGATCGCCGCCATCGTGTGCGTGCTGCTGCAGGCAGGCCTGGCACCACAGATCTCCATTGCGGGCGGTCGCGTCAACTTCATGATTATCCTGGTGTGCCTAAGCGTGTTCTCGGGCGACCCGACCCGTGCCGTCGTGTGCGGTTTTTGCAGCGGGTTGTTCTATGACCTGTCCGCTGCCGTGCCGGTGGGCGTTATGTCGCTCCTGCTGACCGTGGGTTCTTTTGCCCTGGTGCACAGCGCCGTCGGTCAGACGGGCGGTACCCCGAGTGCG